>NZ_JAMPNR010000005.1:0-4244 GCF_028479485.1 Providencia sp. PROV209
TTGGTTTAATTCGAATATCGTACTTTCATTGTTGGCATTATTGTTATCTAGCCAAGTAACAGCGTTATCTGGGATATGAACTAAATAACGCTCCGTAGGGTAGTTAACACCAATTGCACTACACCATGCTTGTTGTACTAATGCATAAAGCGTTCCTTCCGCTCTAGTGTAATCACCTAAACTCCAATAGACGTCCTTATTGACTAGCAGCAATAAGTGATAGTGCTTTCTGCGATTGATTTCACCAAACTCTCTCACCCAAACATAAGATAAGGGGCATGAATAATTACGAGCCCATACTTTATTTTTGCGTTTTAGGTCTGCGCCTATTTTGGCTTTTAGGGATTCAATAAAACGAGTTATGACTGTTGAATCCTCATGGTAACAAGTTGTCGATGACGGGAAGCGTAAATCTACGCGAATAGCTGTGACACGATTATTGGTGAGGAGTGATTTACGGACTGTTCGGTCTATCTGACGAAGATAGTCCTCATTGTAGGTATAACTAGACATGATTTATTCCTTAAGGTTTTTTAAGTCATATCTAGTTCGATGGATGTAAAAAATAGATAAGTTAGTCAAGATTGTTTGAGTGATCTTTAGGTCTATAAAATGCCATTCTTACTCTATTAAATATATAACTATACCAGCACCGTTTTTACACACAGAAGTCCTGCTTGTCAGAGGCTCAGTGACTCATCTCATTAAAAAGTACTCTGATATTAATTTTCTAACGCGAAATGGATAACAGCGTCACTTTCACAATATTAGAATTATTTTTTTAGTATGCTTATCAATAAAAACAGCACTATTGTATTAGTATAAGCCTAATAATCTATGTATAACCCTTTAAAATTAAGGAATGAAAGAACATGAATATCACGATTAAATCATGAATAAAAATGTGTTTTAATTAGCTATTTATTGGTGGTTTTAATAGTTTTTTATTACCGTATTATAAAATAATAATCATATTTTAATTGATGAAAAAATGAGGCTTTCATGACGATGAATTATTCATATATAGAGAATGAAATTTATGGTTATATGAGAAAGAATAAAGTTTTTTGTTACCTCATATGGCGTGTGTTGAGCAACAGCAAAGACGCTAATTTTTATATGTTCAAAATACGAAACTACTTAACAGATCTCACAGTTAAGGACGACTTTAGTAGTGTTATAAAAACAGTAACGAACGGTTTTTTTGATAAGAAATTTATTTTTGCACCGAAGAGTCATGAAGGGCGATATGTAGAATCTATTGAATATATTAACTTTGTTGTAGCTAGGCTTAATGCTTTTCAATACTCAGATTATGTTACTGATATATATAGTATGCTTGACTACTTAAGAAATGACGTAATTAAGAAAACCTGCCATTACAAGTACTTTGATTGGTTAAAACCATCCGATATAAAAATGTGCAAGTGGGCCTATAACTATCTGGTCAAAAGTAAAGCATTGACTAAAACCGAATATCAGGATAGTGAAGAGCTTTATCTTTACATTGTGACTGGTTTTTATTTATGGCAATCACCCCAAGATGAAAAAGATAAGCGCTATAAAAAATTACTCCTAGCTCGAAATGAGCGAAAACACAGAACAACTACTAAATCAAAAGGTTCGGTAAGGCCAAAAAAAACACCGAAAGATATTCAACTTTCAGCAGAGGCAAGAACTAAATTGACAGAGTTAGCCCTTAACTATGGTGTACCCGCGTCGGAGTGGTTAAATAGCTTCATTATTGATGAATATGAAAAAATGAAATAAATTTCAAATATATATCATCTATGCGAACTTAACATATATTAAGGTTGCAACGATGAATAAACTCGAAAATCATTTTCTTTTCCTCCCTAAAGGGGCTAAGGATATGTTTTTATCCCATTTGAATAAACTTATCAATTACTCCCCCACCATAGGCTTAATGGGTAAAACAGGGGCTGGAAAATCCAGTCTGATTAATGCTCTGTTCCAATCCCGTCTATCGTCTGTGAGTAATGTTTCAGGTTGTACGCGCCAAGCCCAACGCTACAGTATGACGATGAACAACCATACACTCACCTTTGTTGATTTACCCGGCCTGGGGGAAAGCATAGAACGAGATAAAGAGTACCACCAGCTATATCGTAACTTATTACCAGAACTGGATTTAATTATCTGGGTACTCAAAGCCGATGATAGGGCATGGTCTTCTGATGAACAGTGTTATCGCTTTCTCACTGAGCAATGTGGTTATCAACCAAACCGCTTTCTATTTGTGCTGAACCAAGCTGACAAGATAGAACCCTGTCGCCAGTGGAATGAACTGTCTCACCAGCCATCCTTAGAGCAAGCAGCTAACTTAGAATTGAAGCAACAAGCCGTGATAACAGCATTTAAGCCGAATCACCCTGTGATGGTTGTATCTGCAATCGAAAACTATCAACTGACTGTATTAGCAGAGCAATTAATACAGGCGTTACCGGTGCAAGCCAGTAGCGGGGTAGCTAGACAACTGAGCAGCACTTACCGGACGCAATCCGTAGAGAACTCTGCACGTAATGATTTTGGGCAATGCGTCAGTGATATCGTCGATACGCTGATAGACATCCTTCCCCTACCTGTCTTGATAAAAAGCACGATTGGTACAGTCAAAAACAGCATCGTTTCCGTCGCTAAGTCCCTGTGGAGCCTATTCTTTTAGCTTCTTAAATTAACGCAACATTAATGACATCTAGCGCCACTCCTTAACGGGATTGGCGCTTTTTTATTTCTTTTTAATGGAGTATCAACTAATGAATCATTCAACTGAATCTGCTATCACAATGGAATTAGTCCCTGATGAGCAACGCCTAGATTTTTGGTTCAACCATTTTGGTGCAGTAAAAGGCTGGGCTACCTTTGAAGTGGTGATCTTCACCACGATGGGTCAATTCTGCGACGAATATCATGGCGGTTACTGGGAGTACGGCGTGCTCAGTAATGGCGGTGCCTTTATATTCCCCGATATCAACGCAGACACCTTAACCCTATTCAACATGCACAACGGCAATGAAGCCACCGTGAGCCAAGAGGCAGCAGGCATTGCGGTGTGTCTTATCCTGTACAGCATTTGGTCATTCCAAACGGAAAGCGAAGTGATGTGCGACCGCTTTTATCAGCTGCGTGACTACGCTTCACAACATCCCGAATCCGCTGCCATTTTCCACTTAATTGATTAATCCGGAGTTTTATCATGAGTTTATTAGCCTCTCGTTTTGGTTCAGCAAATAGTATCCGTCGTGACCGTCCACTGACCATCGAAGAATTATTCCGTACTGTACCGAGTGTATTTTCTGAAGAAAAACACGATTCACGCAGTGAACGCTATACCTACATCCCCACCATTACCTTGTTAGACAGCCTGCAAAAAGAAGGTTTTTATCCGTTCTTTGCTTGCCAGACTCGGGTACGGGATATCAGTCGTCGAGAGCACACCAAGCATATGTTACGGCTCAGACGACATGACCAAATCACGGGTATACAAGTCCCTGAAATTATTCTGCTTAATAGCCATGATGGCTCAAGCAGCTATCAGATGTTGCCGGGACTCTTTAGAGCCGTATGCTCCAACGGTTTGGTGTGCGGCGATGTATTAGGGGAAGTGAGAGTACCTCACAAAGGGGATGTGGTGGGGAAAGTAATTGAAGGGGCGTATGAGGTACTCGATACGTTTGAGCAAGTGGCTGAAAAACGCGAAAGTATGCAGTCGTTATTGTTACCCCCACCAGCCCAGCAAGCCTTTGCTGAAGCGGCTTTGACCTACCGCTTTGGTGAAGAGTTCCAGCCAGTCACACGAGAGCAAATTCTACAGCCTCGACGCGTTGAAGATAAGAAAGAAGACCTTTGGACGGTGTACCAACGTTTACAAGAAAACCTGATTAAAGGGGGATTATCAGGCAGAACCGCAAAAGGAAAACGTGCTCGTACTCGTTCAGTAAATGGGATTGATGGCGATATCAAACTCAATAAAGCCCTGTGGGTGATGGCGGATACTTTATTTAACCAACTCGCCCCTCGCCAGCCCAACTAATTTTCCCGCCCTGACAGGTTGTGTCGTTACGCCTTACTTTCTTATCGTTCAAATAAAAAGCATAACGTTATTTATCAATGAATTACTTATAGTGATTTTTCACTAAAAAGTCCAATGAGAATTTTTCCCAACAGACATAACCTGTCAATCCCCTAAGTTAAACTCCCTCACTTCTTAATTTCCTAACGCC
>NZ_JAMPNR010000006.1:0-181808 GCF_028479485.1 Providencia sp. PROV209
TCCATCAATACACTAAAAGCTTATCGAGACAAAGATGTTCTTACCTTTGTGAAACAGATTGGGATGACTCGGTTGTTTCCGGGGCTAGATAGCCGCTTACTCGGGTTACTGTTAACCCAGCAGCCCCATGCGCCTTGTTTGATTTGGCATCATGCCCATAAGATTTCGGCTTTGCATGCCGACCATTTCTATCAATTGGTGTATGCCATTACCAGTAAGCAATCCATTAGCTTACTCACGCCTGAGCGTCGTTTTAATCCACTACAACCTTATCAACTCATTTATCGTGAAGGCCAGTGGTATTTATTGGCGGAATACCACCAGCAAGTACATGTCTTGTTGTTGGAGGATATCCAGCAAGTTCAATCACTCAATACCCCCTTCACACCGAAACACGCAGTGATGCAACTGTCACAACAAAACAGTTTTATCGCGGCATTACCGCATTTTAGATTGATATCACAATTACTTACCTCTCTTCCATCACACAAAGAAAGGAGCCGACCATGACGCTATTAACCCCACCAGCATCGCATCCAACACATTGTCCGCACTGTTCTTCTGAGCAAGACATCATTGCATGGGGCTCGGGCTGGATATGTCGCGATTGCGGTCACGAATGGGCCATGCCCATTCAAAGTCACCATCACACTGTGAATTCATCATCACATAAGGAAGCTTAAAAATATGAACACCATTTCACACTTACAACGGGGTTTAGAACGCATCGCTATTGTTATCAGTATTTTGTTATGCCTTTGGATCACTGGCGTATTGTTAACACACTTCCAACTTATCGCTCTCATCATGAATCCGTATGGGATCACATTGATGTACTTCGTTTTATATCTCTTAGCTTTGGTTACCCCACAACTCTTGGCGCAATTAGACTTATGGGTTTTGAGTGCTTTTAAGGGGATTGACTATAAAATCCATTTCAATCCCAAATTAATTGCCATTATCTCGTCCATCATTATCGGATTAGCCCTCTCTAGCCTACTGATTATCATGTCATCCGGTTGGCTATACGGTTTTACTGAAGGTATCGCCACCACGATATTACTGGTTGATTTGCTTATCGCCACTGGTATTGCCTTTTATCTTCATCGGCGAATTCGTCACTGGATTTTAGTGCGACTAAACCGTCAGTCATCACATTAAACATGATCAGCAATTTTTGTTGTGGATACCTTATTCACCATTCACCCGATAACCATCGAATACGCCATATCAGGGAAAACCAAGCACCCATTAGACGGTGTTCATCAAGCGTCAATCTGACGTTTCTATTTATGTTGATAGGAATTTATAATGAAAAGATATGTAGTTGTAACTGTATTGGCCTCACTGTGGTTGATGACATCATCTGCCTCTGCCACCAGCCAGCCCCCTAAAAATACCATTTGGGAATATAAAGGCGATGGCGGTAAAACCTTATGGCAAGTGTGTGGAAGCCAAAATAGTACTTGTAGGATTGTTGGTTCAACCAAGCACTATGTTGCTATATTGAATCATAAATCTGCGTCAGGTTGCGCATTTGGTGATTTTTATATCGTGGCAAGAACTGACGGAAACTGGCAACAACGTGATACAGGCACTTGTAGCCCTAATGCTTATGTCCAAAAAGGATACATTAATAACGGGCAATATTCGTCAGTTGACATTGGTGTCAGCGGTACTATCGTCAAACGCTATCCGATAGGTTATTGGAACCAGCAAAAAGAATTATCAGGCAAGAACCGACCGCGCTGGAAAGAAAAAGACCGTACTAAAGGTGGATTGCAAACCAATCAACAATAAATGACATTCTCGCTACCGTCACTTGCTGTAGCGAGAATGATAAAAGATAACTAAAGGTAACGTAATGAATAAGATAAAGAGCATTTTTGCGATGAGTTTATTGGCAGTCAGTACATTTAGCTTGGCTGCAGAACAACAGCGTTATGCGAGCATCACACATACCAGCTCAAATTTTATTAACCAAGGCTATTGTGGTTACTCATTTACCCTCGATAATGGCGGTAACCATATGGTTTTAGACCATGCGGAGTTTGGAGCACTTGAACTAACGCTGCGAATGAAAGATGGAAAAGGAAAAGTATTAGGGGATACGATACTGGAAGTGGAACCTTTTGGCGATTCTAGCGCCACTCGTGCCACCTTTACAGGATTGGAAATTCCTTGCGAGGACGTCGCTGAGTTTGAAGTGGTTAAAGCGGTGGAAGATCAGAACGGGCGTAAGGTTGAATTACCGTTATCGATCTTTGAGGCAAATAACCCAGAGTTGGCGAAGATGTCGGTGGCTGGGAAAAAATAATTTTAGTTGTATGCACTCTTTCCTTAATGGAGATCGCTGCAGTCAGCTTTTTATATTGAGTTAGTAGTCTGACTTGATAGTATCAACATCATCAAATCAATTTTTGGTAGTGAAAACTAATATACATATTAGCTCAGATTTGATTTAGTTGTAACGCAAAAAAATCTACAGACTCAAAGCGGACATTGCTAGCATCAATCTGTGTTAATTAGCAGGAAATAGCTCTCAAGTTCACTCTGCATACTTAAACTACACGCTGGCTCTATTTCTTTAGCCGTTTAGAAAAAGGTAAATTAGAGGTTAACTCTTATGTTTAACAATCATTTCAATAAACCTAACTTGACTAATTAAAGGTTTCAGATGAATAGAAAAGAATTCATTCAGTCGCTCGGAGCTACTTGCAAAAACTGGACATGGAGCTGGTCGTTTGTTAACCATGATAAGAAGGTAGTTATTTTTGGTTCTTGGGATGTTGAGAGAGATCAGGAACGCTCAGTAATTCTCCGAGAGAAATGGGAATACAACTTTAAGAATAAAAAGCAGCCTGGCTACACGCAAGCACTCGAACATATCAGTTTAGTCCACGCAGGATACGAACTTTTTACTTTCAACATGGTTTTTTCAGAACATCCTGATAACCCTGAGATTGCAGTAATAAAAGATTTTGAGCGTAAATTACATAAGCGTTATCTTCGAAAAGAACGGGATGTATGGTACGCGGATTTCCTACCGAATCCATTTCCTCATGAAATCCCATCGGCTGAAAGTTTTATTGAAGGGGCTAAGACACTGGTTACAGTAAACCACTATGAACGTGATCCTAAGGCGCGACATGCTTGCATACAATATCACGGCACTACGTGTAAATGCTGCGGTTTCAACTTTGAGATGGTCTATGGAGAACATGGTAAAGGGTTCATTCATGTACATCATATTAAGCCACTGCATACGATTGGCGAAAACTACGTTATAGATCCAGTAACCGATCTGGTTCCCTTATGCCCTAATTGTCATGCGATGATTCACCTTGGTAGTAAAGTTCTTCTTGTTGAAGAATTAAAAAAGAAATTGATGCTCTAAATAAGTAACCAGCGTTATACATTGGTGTACTTCATGAGAGCATGCTTCTAAACCAGCATATGGGGAATCTAGGAAACATAGATAACCCGGGAAACCTTAGCAGTCACAGTAATCTGATGGGTACGCAATTATGGATGTCCAGATGCCTCAATACATTTTTAGCCAGTAGAGATGACATCAATTGCTAATATCTGTTTTTTGATCATAGCGGAATTAGCTCCATGTCAGTTCGCTCTGTGCCAAGAGCGGACATTTGTATAATCGAAAAATTACTATCTAACGTTAGCTAACTGCTGAAGGAGGATTCAAATGTTACTAACCGCACCTGAATTGACGGCAATTATTGCAGTCGCTGGCATCGCAGTTCAGTTCTTGATTGCTTATTTAGCTCGGCGACAGATTGCGAGGCAACTCGATCTCCAGCACTTGATTTCACATCGCACTACAGCTTCTTTCGTTGCGGACAAACGCCAGAAGTGGATTGATGAACTGCGAACAGACATGGCCTTCCATCTGGCCTTATCGCAGGAGATCATCTGGAAGTGGGATTCTATGCGCCAACGTGCGGCTCTACGCATTAAGGAAGACGCCAGTAATATTGATGGGACGGTTGACCAAGTGATGGCCGGTAAGATTTTACAGGAAATTGCCGATAAGTTCTCACTGGAGAATGGAGCGCGTGACCGCGAGCATCAGGAACGACACACCCGAATCATGTTCCGGCTAAATCCAAAGGAGGAGTTGCACATCAAGCTTCGGCAATGCCTTGAGTGCATCCGGGTCGGACTTAGCAAAACTCAAGGTGCGAAAACACGAGCCGAAGCTGATGAGCAACTTAACGAAACGATTCGACTGATTGCTAAAGCACAAGAACACACGCAAGACATCTTAAGAGCCGAGTGGCAGCGAGTAAAACAGGAAGTTGCTTACCCTGAAGCGCTGATTTCTACAATTCCCAAGCCTGACTCGAGCAAGTAGTGAAAGTGGTATATACGTTCCTGATGCTAGCAACCAATCACTAATCGGGTTCTGTTTGTTGGCCAGTGCTCATTTTACTTTCCCCAATTTCTGGAGGATAGTGCATGACATTGGATTTTATTTAAGTCCAGCAAGACATCCACATACTGCTAATTCACATAGGTTGTCAGTTTGAGAACCGTCCACTTCTCGCTCCTAGCTGACCTTCAATTAAGCTCGCCCGCCCGTTCAGTGCCATAAGCCGCGGTGGCGTATATAACAGAAGGTTAATAAACTGTGCAATTTTAGAAGAATAGATAAAAATGACATCAAATAATTATGGAAATGAGGATTTTGAGGCATATACATATCTTGACTATCATAACCTTGCTGTATCTTGGAATATAGCAAGAGGCTCTTTTTGTTCTCCTTCAGAATTCCCATACGATGAATATTATGACAGTATTCTATCCGTCGCATTCACTGGAATGTTAGCAAATTCAACGCCAGAAAGGCTTTATAGCGAATTAGCTATAGATAAAGTTAGAGCATTATTGTTCCCTGATTGTGTGTCAAGATTGAGAGGTTTTTTTGTTTTCGATGAAATCGATTCAATATCTAGATTTTGGAACTGCAATTCTTGGGGCGGGCATTTTTCTGATCAATATTTATCTGATGTAGGTGTTGCTGCAACTAGATCTACTAGAGTTGATTCCAATTGGATATCTCATATAGTTGATGTGAATGGTAGACTGAAAAAGGGTTGGTATGAGAATGCAATTAATTATTGGCGTGGAGACATATTCCCTGACGGTGAACCTATATGGGAAAGAATCGTCGAAGGTTACCTGACTGTTTGGAGTCACAGTGTTAGGACAGAAGCAGTATTGGAAATAGAAGCCGTTTGGCCAAACTCATTGAAACTATTGCAATATTCTTCCTTTTGCGCAGCGTATGGCTCCTTGGATGGAATGATTTTTCCATTATTGAATAAAAAAGATAATGATCAAATTGAAGTTATATATATGTCTAGAATGGTTCATGCTAATGATGAAGATTTTATTGAAAAAATTATTGAGCACGCAAAGAAAAAGGCTACCCTTGATATTAATTTGAACGATACAACAACTACAGACGAAGATATCAGTACACCTGATTTAACCTTTTTGAATGTCTGTTTATCTTCTGACGATAATTGTGCCTTTTCCGACTTTGTTCAACTTGTGAGTAGTTCTCAATGATTCTGAGTTATTCGTGAGTTTGTTATGAATGTATGAATCACCTATTGTAAGTTCAATGTCCATTTTTCGCTCAAAACGGACAGTCAAGCCTGCTCCAGAAGATATCCTCTTCTCAAGTAAAATTGTATTAGTTACTATCTCTTTTTATTATTTCGAACTAGCTACTAATAAAGATCAAATTAACTTTTTTAATATTCGAGAAGGAGAGAATATATTGATGTTACACAGACACTAATATCTGATAACTTATACAGAACCACCAGCATCACAATTATCTGTATTAGATAACCATCAAAAAAAGTAAGAATTTCATCTGTTGGTACATGTGTTGGTATAAATAAATTTATACTTTTATATTTTAATTTAGATCATAAGGTTAAGTATTATGTGCGAGTCCGGCCTTCGCACCAAAAATCAGACGCTTAGAGCGTCTTTTTTTATGTCTGGAATCCTAGCTTTATCATCCTTCTCTCGCGTTTTAACTTTACTAATTCAAAAAACATCAAGTTCATGAGCTAAAAATTCGTTTATATCACACAGAGTATTTCTTTGAAGAAAAACGCCAGTCTAAGCGTGATTATTTAACCTTTACTCCGGAAAACACTGAGCTCAATAGCTTTTATAAATCAAACTTCATCTGTTTCTTTTTTACCAAACTTACGTAGGTTGATATTAACTGTCTAGAATATACCAATCTTTGGCATTAGCGGTTTTGTTTATCGCTTTGATGAAGAATATTAAATAAAATAAGGCGCTGTGGGTGATGACTGAAAAGATGTGTGAGCATTTTGGCTGTAGTTAGTTTACTTTAGTAAAACTTTATTAGTGGGCAGGTTACGGATGTTAGCGGATTAGCTAACATCCTGTTTAACTTCATGATTTTTATAGTCGAAAGAGAATAAAGAATACATTTTTATCTGATGTTAAGTTATCTTCTGGGGTAGGCAGAAATTGAGTGTTTTCAATTAGCTCTATACCTCGAATGCAAAGCTTTTTGTCATTGTTACTATTTTTATCATGGGCAATAGCTGAAATTAATTTGCCGTTATTATCGAGAGTGATCTTAATTTCACACTCTTTTCCCTTATAAAGGTCTGTATCATAAAACCGGCTCTGAATAGATTTTTGGACATTCAAAGCATAGATATCCATTAGATGCTTGTCGGTTGGGGCTGCACTTAAATGCCCAGTAAAAAGAATGCTAAAAAATAAAAAGCATTTTTTCATAAAAAACAACCTCAGGTTTATATTCCTAATTTTTCTTTGAGGATTTGGTAATGCATGATTAAAAGTAATTTATTTTCAGTTAGTTACGTCTCTGTATTGCTTCAAGTCGCCAGATAAAAAAAACAAATAAAAATAGCATAAAGATTGATAAAAAATGAAATATAGTATTTTCAGTACTTAGTGTTTTTTCTACTGTTAGATTGATGCCACTATATATCGCAATGAAATAAAAGAATAAAATAGCTGATTTTCTTTTTACATTATAAAGTTTATCTGATCGTAATTGTTTTTTTAGATTTTTCCTTATAAAGAAAAAAACTAAAATACCCAAAAATACAGTTAGATAATAAGTTATTACCATTCAGGGATCTCCCTGTCTTTATATTTATTTCCATCAGTATCCGTACATTCAACATAGCTTGGTTCATCGCCTCCAAATACGAATACATACTTACAGTCTTCAACGATTTCTTTTACATTTTGTATTTTTTCAGGTTCACGAATGACTAATGTAGTTTGACCTGTATCCTTATCATAGACCATCATACTTTTGACATCATCCCTAAGCTTTGAAATAGAGATTGCATCACTAATCATTTCAAATACTAGAAATTTACTGCTCATTTGCTTATAAGCATACTCTAGATCTTTTTGTGCGTATTCTTTAAAGAATAAGTTTTTCTTTGGATTTCCATATTCATTTAGTTTAGGAATTAGCTTTAATTTTCCTTTAACGGAAATACCAAAATCAACAAGGTCATAGGCTAAATTGCCAACAGATTCTTTAAACCCTAGAGCTTTAGCTGCTGACTTATAACCTTCACGTAATGGACCCTGAACATCACTATTGCCTTCATAAAAGCCAATACCACCTTCATAAATACCATTCGCACCATGAGCGATTAAAGGTGCTCCAAGCATGCACCCCATACCTGTAGAACATAAAGCGATGCCAGCACCAACCATAGCCATACCGCCAAGTATTGATAGACCATTTAAAACCCAATCGGCGGATTGCTGGTATAGATCTTTTTCTTCTTGCTTTAATTCGGCAGAACCTTGTTCGTAGCTTTTTTGACCAGATTCAACCTGATCAACAATTTGATAAGCAAAATTTTCAACATCGCTTTTAAATTCACTCTTTACTTCAGGATAATAGAGATGTTTTTCACAAAGTTCATCAGCACAATCAATTAGGTGTTGCGCATCAATTCTAATTTTATTGTCATTGGCAATAATAGGGGGAGCGTAATGATTACTTGGTTGGCTAATTGGTTGCTGAATAGGAGTCTCGGTAGCTACAGGGTTATATGCGCGAGATATCGGCTCATCTTCTTTGCTGTAGCAATCAGTGATGGAGTTTATCAGTCTTGCTTTGCATGGACAGGAGCTAAAGCTATCCAGTGTTCCTGCCATCATTCTACCATTACCCCATACATTGCTAACGCCACCAAGTATGTTGTAAGTCCCAGAATGCTTTCCACAGGTAACCAGATCGCCCTGACGTGCAGCAGATCTTCCATGAAATATAAAAGTATTATCTCCAGTTAAAATCTGACCACCACATATTGTTTTATCGCCAATTCGTAAAAAATATCCTATAGCCATATTTATCACCATTCCTTTGGTTAACTTAAGTTAAATTTTATTTTATTTATTAATAGCCAATTAACAAGTTATTTTTTATGATTCGGAATAAATTCACTCAGAATATTGTTAGAATTTTTTCTACCGCAGGAATATCGGCAGATGCCCAATCTACTGTTCTTAATTCTTCTTTAGAAAGCCAAAGAGCATCAATATGTTCTGTAAGTTCTATTGCTCTATTTGGTAATTCAATTACAAAGCAATGCATTTTGATATCAAAGTCGGGATAACTATATTCGATAGTTAACAAAAATTTGGGGTTGGTAACTGTAATTTTTAATTCTTCATTTAGTTCTCTGGTAATTGCTTCAACAAGAGTTTCGCCTGCTTCCACTTTACCTCCAGGGAACTCCCATTTATGGCTTATATAATCAAGCTTTGAGAAGCCTCTTTGCACGGCTAGAAACGTATTTTCATTTTTCAGTACAGCGGCGACGACTTTAATATGTTTTCTAATCATTGGTTATTCGCTTCTAATAATTCTTTACTTCGATTTTTTAGAGTCTCAATATCTTCTTCATTATTAACTATATGCATTTTCTTGTGGCAGTTAGGGCATAAGGCTACAGTATTTTCACAGGTATCATCACCACCTTTGGAAAGCCAAATAATATGATGTGTTTCCAGATAAGGCTCACCTTTGGTATTTTTAAACGGTGCGGGTTGAAGGCAAAGCTGACATTGTCCTTTTGCTAACCTTTTAGCCAACTCAGCGACCCAAATATTTCTCTCATAATTTGTGGATTTTTGTTGATAACAAGTCGCTACTTTTCCACTTCCAGCTGCTAATTCTTGAAGTTCCTCGATAGATAATTTTTTTGCTTTACGGGCTCTAATGTTATCTATGTTGTCTCGATCTTTCTGCTGAACTTGTCGTTCACCTGAAATTAGCGTTAACGGGAATATATATACTTTTCTAAGCTTTCCTTGTTCATCAGGTTGTGTTTCTGGATATGGAGTACCATCAAGAATCACTTCACCCATATAGGTGTACTCTTGGTCTTTAAATACCTCAAATAGGTGAATGGAAATTCCGTTAGTACCTGATCCTGCCAAGGTTTTATTTTGTTGAAAGCTTAGGCTTTGATCGCCTTTAGTACCCATGCCAGTATAATGAAGCACATTGTTGGACCATCGGTCATCGTAGATAGATTTGATGTGGTTTGAGATAATAATTAAAGTATTGGTTTTGTGTGCACGCCGCATACCGCCTTGGGGGCTACATCCAAATATTTCACAGAGCTCAGCGTTGTTAAGTTTTGTGCCTATTTTTAGATCATTATATTTGTACACAATATTTTTCTACTCCATTCTTAGCATATTCAGCGTTAACAAACCCTGAATAATTACTAGCTCAATTAACTGTCATACTTTACAGGTGATAATTGATCATTGGAATATGTGTATGTTTAATTTTGCAGAATATCTTAATGTCTTGGATGGCATGTTCACATGTTTTTTGATGTCTGATGTTAGTTATGTTGACTCTCGATGTTTACATTGAATTTTTTTAAAGAGCTTTTAAGTGGGTGCTGAAGTTTATTAACTAAATAAAGAGTTTAATTGAGTTAAGAATAGATTGTTAAATGAGCTAATATTATAAAAAATCGTGATTCATCTTTTTCAGCTGGTTATATGAAAGCTAAATTCTTTTCTAATTTATAAAATATTTTCATAGTTCCCAAATATTTTTCGTCATTGTATCGGACTAGCCCCAAACTTATCCTTAAATATTTGCCTAAATGTCACGGAGGATTGAAAGCCTGCTAATTTGTCCACGCGTTCAATTTTGCAAATATGAGAATATCTCGAACATTGAAGCAATGATTGCAGATGTGTTTGATATAGATGCGGAGGATACGCAGGGTATTACAGGGTTAATAGTTGCTGCAGCAGAAAATAGACCCGATGTTGTAAAACTTCTGTTAAAACACAAAGCAGACTCGAATATCAAATCGAAATTAGGTGTATCAGCCCTCATGTTTGCGAGCGCTCGTGGTAGCGATATAGAGATAGTTCAAGCGCTAATAGTGATGTGAATTTATCCATTACTGGAAAAGAAACGGTACTTATGACCGCAGTTTCTCAGGGGGAACAAATTAGCGAAGCGTATTTACCTATCATTGAATTACGTAAAACAGGCAGTGATGAACAGAGCGAGATTCAATTTGAGCAAATGTTATCCGTCATAATAGATCACAAAGATAGGTTTGGTATGGATAAAAGGTATGCCAAGGTAAGGTGCCAAGGACTCGGTAGCATGGCGTTCTCTTTAGGCGAGACGAGATTCGAACAAACTGAAAAAGTATTTTTGGAAAAAATCTGCAGTGTAAGTTTGATTATAATCGATTTAACTGTATTGAAGTTATCAACTCCTAAATAAGATTCATGGCTAGTGCGATAAACACTAGCCATTGATTTATATGCAAAATAAATAGTAATTAACCGCTACATAATGCATTTCAATAAATACTCTGATTGCATGGCGCTATGCAAAGATAACTCAATCAATCATTATTGTGCTTCGTTCTGTGAGACATACGGCGTGTAAACACCCGTTAAGCTCTTCAGAAAGGCGACAATATCGTCGACATCTTTTTGTGGTAACTCTTTACCCACTTGATAACGCAACATTTGTTTGACTGCTTCATCTAAGGTAGCCACATCACCACGGTGAAAATACGGTGCGGTTAACTCAACATTGCGCAGAGTTGGGACTTTTTGGCGCAGTTTATCGCGTTCTTCAGAGGTGACATTCATACGCCCGATGTCTTGTGCGGTGACTTCACCGAATTCATAGTCTTTCTTCAAACCTAACGGCTCGAAAGAACGACCACCGAGGATCACGCCGCCATGGCAAGTTGCACATTTATTCTCTTTAAATAATTGATAACCATGCTGCTGTTGCGCTGTGAGTGCAGCACTATCGCCGCGTAACCAATTATCGAATGGTGAATCTGGGGTGATTAGGGTTTTTTCGAATTCTGCGATAGCATCAGTGATGCTGTCGCCTGTAAACCCTTCAGGGTAAACCGCATTGAAATCCTGTTTTAATACCGGGTCTTTATCCAGTTTTACAATGATTTCATCCCATGATTTGGATGCCATTTCGATTGGATTTAATGGCGGACCGCCTGCTTGTGCTTGTAAGTCAGGGGCACGACCATCCCAGAATTGCTCGACGTTAAACACAGAGTTGAACACAGTGGGTGCATTGATTGGGCCAACGGCACCGCCAACACCGATGGAGGTTTTACGACCATCAACCCCACCAGCATTTAGCGCGTGGCAGTGAGCACAAGAGATGGTGCTGTCTCCAGATAAGCGAGCGTCATGGTACAGGCGAAAGCCTAACGCCACTTTCTTATCATCCACTTCCAGTGATTTTGGAATTGGCTGGATTGGCTCATTGCGGTGCTCTACCGCAGTGTCCTCGGTGGCATAATGCTCTGCGCGCTGCTTCGCAATCCAACCGAGTAATTTATCGCGTTCTTCGTCACTCACACTACTTGCCCAGTGCAGTGCAACATAACGTGTTGGTGGCATGGTGTGATTCTGCATCACCCACTCAATTTTATTTAATTCGCTCTGAGGAACTGGTTCTCCAGCAATTAACGCAGCGCGAGCGGCTTCAAGGTTAAAGGACTTATAACCTAGTTGAATATCGTACTCCATCAGTTGTTTAGCAATTGGAAATGAGGCATAAGCAGGTAAGTCAGTTGACGGCGTGTGACAGTAATCGCATCCTTTTTCGGCAAAGAATTGGAGGACTTGATTATTTTCTGCAATTTTAGATGTCTGAATGTCACTATTTTGTCTTCGTTGATTATCGTGGTACCACACATATCCAGATAACCCAAAATAACCGAGTAAAAGCAAAAATATGGTAGCGACCGTAATGCGAGTAAATTTTTTCATTACACTATCCTTGGAAGATTGCGGTCAAATATAATTAAATATTTTTATTTAATATAATTCTATGGACGGACTATTATGGGTAAATAAAGCACAATGGTTTTTGATTTTTATCAATGATAGCCATCGGTTTAATCGATTGATGAAATAAGATTTGCCTATTAATAAGAATGAAATATATTTTTATCGTTTTTTTATTTTCATAATCATATGATTTTATTTGGTTATTGTTGTTTTTTACTTGAAATTATTATTTATTAATGACTGGTCATTAATGATGATTTTGCCGTTAATTAAAATAAATTTATAAAATTTCTATATAAGTTAAGTCAATATTTATGTTTATTGAAAAATAAATGTACTTTTAAAATGAAAAAAATAAAAAAGCGTAAATTAAAAATAATAATGTAAAAATAGCGAATTATTTTTATCTTATTACCGCGAAATTGTAAAAAACAATTCAGTTAGTAAATTCCCTTTGAAATTCATTTCCCCTGAAAATATTTTGTGATGTAGCTTCGTGTCGATAATGGCTACTTGCCGCCCTAATTTTATCGTCATTAGTGTCGATTTTTCCATGTGATTAAATTAACCATTTGATAAATAACAAAAATAATCATGGCATGAAATATGCTAATACAACTCCATCAATATTAATAATTCGATCGATTTGATTGGAGGGGAAAGCGAATGAATCGCTTTGTAATTGCAGACCCACAACTGTGTATCGGATGTAATACCTGCATGGCAGCGTGCTCAGAAACGCATAAAGCCCAAGGATTACAAACACATCCGCGACTAAAGGTGGTCAAAGTTGGCGAGCTCACCGCACCGATGCTCTGTCGTCAATGTGACGATGCTCCGTGTGCGCGCGTGTGTCCGGTCAATGCCATCACACACGAAAATGGCATGATTGTGCTGAACGAAAGCCTGTGTATCGGGTGCAAACTGTGTGGACTGGTTTGCCCATTTGGGGCTATCACGCCATCAGGTAGCAAACCGGTGGATACGCCTGATTTCTTTGAACAATATGTACCAAAAGAGATGCTGTTAGATGTGCCCGATAGCCTCCCAACCATGAACCCCTTCCTTGCGTGGAACGCCGGAATTCGCAACGTTGCTGTGAAATGTGACCTATGTGATTTCAGTGACGAAGGACCGGCTTGCGTCAAAGTCTGCCCGACCGATGCCCTCCATCTAGTGGAAGAAAATCAACTCGAAAACGAAAGTGCCAAACGCCGTAATGCCTCTGTCGGTGTCATGCCGCCAGAGTTCGACATTTTTGTTGCTGATCGGGAGAACCCATAACATGACACCTCTTCAGTTACTTTTATGGTCAGTCATTTTCTATGCGGTAGGGGGTTTTGTCTCGTTGCTCTTTAAACGACAAGAAAAGCTCGCCATCTATGTCGCGGGAATTACTGCCATGATCGGGGGCGCGCTTGGATTATGCAGTGCTATCCCTGTCTTAATGAGTGGAGATGTTCTCACTTACCTATCACAAGGTCCGTTCCCATTCGCCAATTTTGCTGTCAGATTCGATAGCCTTGCCGCTTTTATGGTGATGGTCATCTCCTTGTTGGTGACGGTTAGCGCCTTGTACTCCTTGAATTATGTTCAGGAATATTGCGGTCGTGGCGCGTGGAGCATGGGATTCTTCCTGAACCTGTTTATCGCCTCGATGGTCGCCTTAGTGGTGATGGATAATGCGTTCTACTTCATTATCTTATTCGAAATGATGTCACTGGCTTCTTGGTTCCTAGTCATTGCCGACCAAGATGACAAATCCATCCGTGCGGGTCTGCTGTACTTCTTTATTGCCCACGCCGGTTCGATTTTAATTATGATCGCCTTCTTCTTAATGTGGCGTGAAAGTGGCAGCTTAGATTTTGATTCATTCCGCCAGCTCTCGCTCTCACCGGCGATGGCATCGGTGGTGTTTTTATTGGGATTTTTTGGCTTTGGTGCCAAAGCAGGGATGCTCCCATTACACAGCTGGTTACCGCAAGCTCACCCCGCAGCACCGTCTCATGCATCGGCTTTAATGTCTGGCGTGATGGTAAAAATCGGTATTTTTGGGATCATCAAAGTGGGTATCGACCTACTGGGTGCGACTCAAGGCTGGTGGGGGATCGTGGTCTTGGCATTCGGGGCAGTGTCTTCCGTCTTGGGCGTTATGTATGCGTTGGCTGAGCATGATATCAAACGCTTACTCGCATGGCATACCGTCGAAAATATCGGGATCATCCTGATGGGGGTGGGGGTCGCGATGGTTGGTATGGCGAACAATATGCCAGTGTTGGCAACCATCGGCCTGCTCGGTGCGATATATCACTTACTCAATCATGCGGTGTTCAAAGGCTTATTATTCCTCGGCGCGGGCGCAGTGATTTACCGTGTGCATACCCGAGATATGGAAAAAATGGGTGGGCTGGCGAAATTAATGCCACTCACCGCAACCGCGTTTTTAGTCGGCTGTATGGCGATTTCAGCGCTTCCTCCTCTTAACGGTTTTGTCAGTGAGTGGTACACCTACCAATCTCTGTTCTCTATGAGCCACGAAGGCACTTTCATTATGCGCATCAGCGGTCCAATTGCCATTGTGATGTTAGCCATCACCGGGGCGTTGGCAGCGATGTGCTTTGTGAAAGTCTACGGTGTGAGTTTCTGCGGTGGTGCGCGTAGCGAACAAGCGACGCATGCTCGTGAAGTCCCTTGGACGATGACCGCTGCAATGCTGATCCTTGCCGTTATCTGTGTGATTTTAGGGGTTGGTGCGACTTACATCGCACCCGTTCTGGCCAATGTGGCAATGTCTCTGACGCATGCGACAGATATCACCGTGGCACAAGGTGCAATGCTCATACCAAACAGCGCCTCTCAAGCGATGATCTCCCCAGCCATGACGCTGATTTTATTGCTGGCTCTGCCAATCATCCCGCTGATTATTTACATGGTGTTCAAAGGCAAACAGTTGGAAGCGCGTCGTAAAGGCGATGCATGGGCGTGTGGCTATGCATGGGAAAAAGATATGTCGGTGTCAGCGGGTGGTTTTACTCAACCGCTACGTTCTATGTTCGCACCGTTATATCGCCTGCGTACCCAGCTCGATCCGTCTGCTCGTCTAGCGCAAGCCCTCGAAGTCACCAAAGAGGGGGCAGGGAAGGTTGAACCGTTCTGGGATGACAAGATTATTTATCCATTGGTTCGCGTGATTAACCGAATAGCAAAACGAATGCAATGCCTACAAGGTGGGGACTTTAGACTCTACTGCCTATATGTTGTTGCGGCCTTGATCGTGCTGCTTGTTGTGATTGCGGCGTAAGGAGAGAAACCATGTCGATTCAAGAAACACCCACATTGATGACAGGGATCTTCGCCATCATTCAAGCGGTTGTATTGTTATTGCTAACACCGTTATTTACGGGGATCTCTCGTCAAATTCGCGCCAAAATGCATTCCCGCCAAGGGCCTGGAGTTTGGCAAGATTATCGGGATATTGCCAAGCTGCTGACTCGCCAGTCGGTTGCTCCCCGTGATTCTGGCATTATCTTTCGCATCATGCCGTACGTGCTGCTCGGCAGTATGTTGTTATTAGCGATGACATTGCCAGTGGTGACTCACACATCGCTGTTTAGTGGCGCAGCCGACATCATCATCGTGCTGTATATCTTTGCACTATTCCGCTTCTTCTTTTCACTTTCCGGTCTCGATACCGGAAGCCCATTTGCCGGTATCGGCGCAAGCCGTGAATTAACACTTGGCGTACTGGTAGAGCCGACGTTATTCCTCGGTCTGTTGGTCGTTGCTCTGATAGCAGGTTCCACCAACATTGGCACTATTAGCGCCACGATGAGTGAAGGCTGGGTATCCCCAACTGCCACTTTATTAGCGTTACTGGCTTGCGGCTTCGCAACTTTCATTGAGATGGGCAAAATCCCATTCGACGTAGCGGAAGCAGAGCAAGAGCTGCAAGAAGGTCCTTTGACGGAATACTCCGGTTCTGGACTGGCGTTAGTGAAATGGGGAATAGGGCTCAAACAAGTGATTGTGGCAGTGCTATTCCTGTCGATTTTCTTCCCATTTGGTAATGCAAGTGCCTTTACCGTTGGCAGCGTGTTGTTAGCGATGGGATTACTGCTAGTGAAATTATTGGTGATTTTCGTGCTGGCGTCGCTGGTCGAAAACAGTCTGGCTCGTGGTCGTTTTTTATTAACGCACCATGTGACTTGGTTAGGATTCGGTGTTGCGGCACTTGGATTCGTCTTCTACCTCACCGGTCTATAAGGAGCGACGAAGCATGTTAGAAAATATTGCACTAGCAACCTTGGTAATCCCGTTCATCGGGGCGTTGCTGGTCAGTGTGCTACCCACCCGTCTAGCACCGTGGCTAAGTACCTTAGTGGCGTTGCTAGCGTCTTTGGGAACAGCGGCACTGGGCTGGCTCTATTTAGACGGTGGTAAGGTCGCCACCACACTGGAGTTAATCCAGACAGGTGATGTGGCGCTATTCGGTTTTACCGTGGATGGCGTGAGTACGCTGATTGCGTTTGCGGTGGTATTCCTCGGCTTCTTGATTTGCCTCTATTCAACGGGGTATCTCACTGAAGGCAATCGTGAACACGCTCATGGACCGACTCGTCGTTACTACGCCTTTTTACTGATCTTTATTGGGGCGATGGCGGGTGTTGTTCTCTCCTCAACCATTTTAGGGCAGTTAGTGTTTTTCGAAATTACTGGCGGCTGCTCTTGGGCGCTGATTGGTTACTACCAAACTGAAAAGTCGCAGCGTTCGGCGATGAAGGCGCTATTGATCACCCATGTGGGTTCACTCGGCTTATACATGGCGGCAGCAACGTTATTTATTAGTACAGGAACGTTCGCACTGAGTGCTATCGACCGTCTAAGTGAATCGCAAAGCTTGATTGTGTTTGGTGGCATTTTGTTTGCCGCATGGGGTAAATCAGCGCAGTTACCACTGCAAGCCTGGCTTCCCGATGCGATGGAAGCCCCAACCCCAGTTAGTGCTTACTTACATGCGGCCTCCATGGTGAAGGTCGGTGTATATATCTTTGCGCGTGGCTTGATGTCCTCTACCCATGTGCCAGAAATTATTGGTTGGGTGGGTGTGGTGATGGCAGTCATCACACTGGTGTATGGATTTATGATGTACCTGCCGCAAAAAGACATGAAACGTCTATTGGCATGGTCAACCATCACACAACTGGCATACATCTTCTTAGCGTTATCGCTGTCAGTCTTTGGTTCGAAAGAGGCGTTCGACGGCGGGATTGCTTACATCTTTAACCATGCTTTCGCCAAAAGTTTGTTCTTCTTAGTCGCGGGCGCACTGAGTTATAGCTGTGGAACACGCATGCTACCGCGCTTACGTGGTTTGGCAAAACGTTATCCTCTACTGGGTGTTGGCTTTTGCGTGGCGGCACTGGCAATTGCGGGTGTTCCTCCACTGAACGGTTTCTTCAGTAAATTCCCTATCTTTGCAGCGGGTTTCGCCCTTTCAGAACATTTCTGGATATTAACGCCAATCATGGTGTTAGTGCTGATTGAATCTGTGGCGAGCTTTGCATGGTTGCTGTACTGGTTCGGTAAAGTGGTTCCAGGTGAACCAAGTGAAGAGGTGGCAAACGGCAGCGCAGTTCCATGGGCAATGCAGTGGGTGATTGGCTTACTGATAGTGATGTCCTTCTGTTCTAGTGTTATTGCCGTCATCTGGCTCGGTTAAGGGAGAGAAAGCATGACTGGTTCAATGATAGTGAATAATTTGGCAGGGCTGATGATGATCACGTCGCTGCTGGTGATCGGCGCGAAAAAGCCGGTGGTGTCTTGTTGGTTCTATGCGTTGCAGTCGCTGGTGTTAGTGGCGATTTTCGGCACGTTATCGTACACCCTCAACGCCCCTGAATTGGCAATGTGGGCAGGGACAGCGTTTGCCACCAAAGTGGTTTTAGTGCCGCTGATTATGGGTTACGCCTTCCGTAAATTATCTGACCCAACCGCTAACGGCGGGGTGATTAGCCCAGCATGGTTGATGCTTGCCGCAGCAGTAATCGTGGTGCTGTGTTGGTTCGTGGTCGAGCCAATAAAACTGCCACTGGCGGCGGATTTAAAACCCGCTTTAGCAGTTTCTTTGGGGCACTTTATGCTGGGGCTGCTGTGCATTGTTACGCAGCGCAATATTCTCAAGCAAGCCTTCGGTTACTGTTTAATGGAAAACGGCTCTCATCTGACCTTAGCTCTGCTGGCGTATAAAGCCCCTGAGCTGGTGGAAATTGGTATTGCCACAGACGCCATTTTTGCAGTGATTATTATGGCGGTATTGGCTCGCAAAATTTATCGCACGCTCAACACACTGAACGTGGATCAACTGACCGCGCTGAAGGGGTGATGAGATGAGTCAAACAATGTTATTAACCTTATTGATGGCAACTCCGCTGGTGATTTCACTGCTGGCGTTCGCATGCCGTTTACTGGGTAATGGGGCGAAAGCCCTCGTTACGGTGATCCACTTCGTAGGTATTGTGGTGCTGCTCGTACTTTCTTTGTGGATGGTTAGCACCATTGATCAGGTCGGTGATCTACTCATGGCAGGTAACTGGGTTCACCTTGATAGCCTCGCCGGATTATTCCTCGCCATTTTAGGTATTGTCGGTTTCCTGACTGGCTTGTACTCCATCGGTTATATGAATCATGAAGTGCATGAAGGTGAAATTAGCGTAGGAACCTTATGTAATTACTACGGTTTCTTCCATTTATTTCTCTTTACCATGCTACTGGTGATCACCAGTAATAACCTGATCCTGATGTGGGCTGCGGTAGAAGCCACGACATTAAGCTCGGCTTTCTTGGTGGGGATTTATGGTCAACGCTCTTCGCTAGAAGCTGCGTGGAAATACATTATTATCTGTAGTGTCGGTGTGGCGTTTGGTCTTTTCGGCACCATTCTCGTGTATGCCAATGCGGTGAACGTGATGCCGAATCCGGAAATGGCGATCTTCTGGACGGAAGTCCTAAAATACACTGACCTTCTTGACCCAACCTTGATGCATCTTGCCTTTGTCTTTGTGTTAATCGGTTTTGGTACCAAAACCGGCCTGTTCCCAATGCATGCATGGTTACCGGATGCGCACAGTGAGGCACCAAGCCCAACGTCGGCGTTGCTGTCTGCGGTGCTGCTGAACTGCGCACTGCTGATTATCATCCGTTACTACATTATCGTCACGTCATCGATTGGCGGCGAATTCACTCAAACCTTATTGCTGGTGTTCGGATTAATGTCCGTAGCGGTGGCTGCATTCTTTATCTTGGTACAAAAAGATATGAAGCGTTTGCTGGCGTACTCCAGTGTGGAAAACATGGGGCTAATTGCGGTCGCATTAGGGATTGGCGGACCTTTAGGCGTGTTGGCTGCATTACTGCACACCTTGAACCACAGTTTGGGTAAAACCTTACTGTTTTGCGGTTCCGGTAACGTTCTTCTGAAATATGGCACGCGCGATATCACTGTCGTGAAAGGGTTACTTCGTACAATGCCATTCACTGCGGTTGTGTTTGCCGGTGGTGCATTAGCGCTGGGTGGCATGCCTCCTTTCAACGTATTTTTGAGTGAATTTATGATTGTGGTAGCAGGGCTGGTTGCCAATCATTTCTGGTTAACCTTGCTGGTGCTGATCCTGATTACGATCGTACTGGGTGGTTTGATCCGCATGATCTCAAAAACTTTATTCGGTGAACAGCCTGAGTGTGTAGCACGGGGTGAGTTAGGTATTTTAACTACGTTACCCATGGCAATCTTGATTGTCCTCATGTTGGTAATGGGAACCTATATTCCTCAACCGGTTAGTCGCTTACTGGAAAATGCCGCCACGATTGTGCTGAAAGATAGCGCGACATTCGACCATCAAATTACCACTTTACATTACCAATGGCCGTGGGGTGTTAGCACCTCCGAACCTTCATTGCAGGAGAAATAACGTGAGCTATCAGAATTATACAGATACCCTTCAGGGCGTTCGCAAAGGCGCGGGCTATCTGGCAAAAGTGCGCGAGAAATTTCCTCATGCCATGCTGGAAGAGGAGTGGCAAACCGCTAACCAAGTTACCATCACAGTAAAAACCGAGATGCTACCGGAAGTGGTGGAGTTTCTTTATTACGGCTGCGGCGGTTGGTTGCCGGTGCTGTGGGGGAACGATGAGCGTCCTCTAAATGGGCAGTTTGCAGTGTATTATGCGCTGTCGATGGAAGAGGGGGAAAAATGTTGGGTGACGGTGAAAGCGTATGTCAGCCCAATCACTCAAGAGTTCCCATCTGTAACGCCACGGGTGCCTGCGGCTGTGTGGGGTGAGCGTGAAATCCGTGATATGTACGGTTTACGCCCAGTGGGCTTGCCGGATGAGCGTCGTTTAGTATTGCCGGATGACTGGCCGGAAGACCTGTATCCACTGCGCAAAGACACCATGGATTATCGCCAGCGCCCAGCACCGACTACCGATACAGAAACCTACGAGTTTATTAACGATAGCAAAACCCAAAGCCGCGTGGTGCCAATTGGTCCTTTGCATATCACGTCGGATGAACCGGGACATTTTCGTCTGTTTGTTGACGGTGAGCGCATTGTGGATGCGGATTACCGTATGTTCTATGTTCACCGTGGGATGGAAAAACTGGCTGAAACCCGCATGGGTTACAACGAAGTCACTTTCTTATCTGACCGTGTTTGCGGTATTTGCGGATTCACTCATAGCGTGGCATATACTACCTCCGTGGAAAATGCGCTCGGTATTTATGTGCCTCAGCGCGCTCATACCATTCGCAGTGTGTTACTGGAAGTGGAACGTTTACACAGCCATTTGCTGAATATCGGTTTAGCGAGCCACTTCACCGGTTTTGATACTGGTTTCATGCAATTTTTCCGTGTGCGTGAAAAATCCATGACCATGGCGGAATTACTGACAGGCGCCCGTAAAACCTACGGTACCAACTTAATTGGCGGGGTTCGCCGTGACTTCTTAAAAGAGCAGCGCGTCAAAACTATTCAGCTGGTTAAAGAGATGCGCCAAGATGTGACTCAGCTGGTGGATATGCTGCTCAGTACACCAAATATGGAGCAACGCACCGTCGGTGTTGGTCGCCTCGATCCACAAGTTGCCCGTGATTACAGCCCTGTGGGACCGATGATCCGTGCCAGCGGCTTCAAGCGCGATGTGCGTTTCGACCACCCATTTGCGGATTATGGCAATTTACCAAAAACATTATTCACCTTAGATGGTTGCGATGTTTATTCCCGCGTGATGGTGCGTATAAAAGAGACGTTGGATTCCCTGTCGATGATTGAATATGCCCTCGACAATATGCCAGAAGGCCCAATTCTGACCGAAGGCTTTACCTATCAGCCTCATAAATTTGCACTAGGCTATACCGAAGCGCCGCGAGGTGAAGATGTTCACTGGAGCATGCTCGGCGATAACCAAAAACTGTATCGCTGGCGCTGCCGCGCTGCCACTTACGCGAATTGGCCAGTGCTGCGTTATATGCTGCAAGGCAATACTGTGTCCGATGCACCGCTGATCATCGGTAGCCTTGACCCTTGTTACTCCTGTACAGACCGCGTCACGCTGGTGGATGTGAAAAAACGTAAAGCCAAAACCGTGGCGTACAAAGAGCTCGAACAGTACAGCATCGAGCGCAAACACTCGATTATGAAATAACGGAGGGACATCATGTTTAAACTTTTCAAAACCCTTCGTAATGCGGGTACTGCAACGGTGAAATACCCGTTCAAACCGTTAGAAGTGGCGCATGGTTTTCGCGGAAAACCCGAATACGATCCGCAACAATGTATCGCGTGTGGCGCGTGTATTTCTGCGTGTCCAGCTAATGCATTAACGATGGAAACGGACTTAGAAAGTGGTGAACGCCGCTGGCAGCTGTTTTTAGGGCGCTGTATCTATTGCGCGCGCTGTGAAGAAGTGTGCCCGACTCGCGCCATCCACTTAACGGAAGAATTTGAAACGGCGGTAATGAATAAAGCGGATCTCTATATGAAAGGGACGTTTCGCTTACAGCATTGTCGCCAATGTGGTGAAGCATTTGCACCGAAAAAATCGGTGGAATACGCCATGGCATTGCTGGCGGCATCGGGCATAGAAGAAGCTAGTATTGAGGCATTGCGTCCGATGTATGAAACCTGCCCATCCTGTAAGCAAAAAAACAACTTATTGAATAATGATCGTCAGAACTTCCGTTTGCATATTCAGGGAGATAAATCATGAGTTTGCCAGATATCCCCGTTAATCATCATGTTAGCCAACCTATCGTTCTTGATGAGCAGGTGGCAAAACTGAAAAGCACCTTGCTGAAAGATATTAAACGTTCGGCATATGTGTACCGTGTGGACTGTGGTGGCTGCAACGGATGTGAAATTGAAATTTTCTCGGCGATTACACCCGTTTTTGATGCGGAGCGTTTCGGTATCAAGGTTGTTGCCTCTCCGCGCCATGCGGATATTTTGCTGTTTACTGGTGCGGTCACCCGTGCGATGCGCATGCCTGCACTGCGAGCGTATGAGTCAGCACCAGATCCTAAAATCTGTATTTCGTATGGCGCTTGCGGCTGTGGTGGTGGGATTTTCCATGATTTGTACTGTGTGTGGGGAGGCAGTGAACATATCGTGCCGATCGATGTGTGGATCCCTGGCTGCCCACCAACTCCAGCTGCAACGATTTATGGTTTTGCGGTGGCATTAGGGTTATTGAAACAGAAATTGGTGGGACAGGATCACCGTGAAGCCGACGGGGAAAAAGTGGAGCTGTTGTTGCCATCAATCCCTCTGGCTACTCGCGTGATGATCGAGCGTGAAGCTCGCCGCCAAGCAGGGTATTTCCAAGGTCGTGAAATCAGTGATCGCTTCTTGACGCTATTGGATGGGGCAACCCCAAGCCAAGTGAAAGTCACCATGCAAGCATGGATGGACGAGGAGCAAGACCCACGGTTGCGTGAGATTGTGAACCGCTTGGTGACCGTGCTGCAACAAGGGGGCATCAATGAGTGAATCATCCATAGAAACGGGCAAAGTGATATTTTGGTCACTACGCCAAAAGTTCGTCGATAGCGATGATGATATTCCCGAAGACGCGCAGCAGGTGATGTATTACTCGCTGGCCATTGGGCACCATGTCGGCATGATTGACTGCTTAAAAACGGAATTGGAATGTCCATTGGATGGTTACCAAGCATGGGTGAATGCGCTTCCTGAGGGGGAGGCGCGGCGCAAATTACAGGGCTTGATCACCTTTGGCGAGATTAATATCGATTCCACCCACACCAATATGTTGGCGTTAGCATTAGATGATTTTGCTAAAGACAGTGACTCGCCCTATCAGGCATGGAGCGCCACACTAATTCAATTGCTCGGGGAAATTGAGCAAGAACCCGCAATTTATTTGATCGTGAAAAGGCAGCCGATGAGCGATGTCGCCAGACAAACTCAACCGTCTTTTTCAATGGAAACAGAGTCTTCAACAGAAAATTTATTACCTTCAGAAAACCCATCACCCGTGCAAAATCTGATGTTGGCGGTGGGCAATAGTATGATGGGGGATGATGGCGCAGGTCCGATGCTATTTGACCTCATGCAACAGACCCCGATTGATGGTTGGGTCGCTATTAATGGGGGAAGTAGTCCTGAAAGTGTCTCTCATCAAGTTCGAGCCTTAAAACCTCAACGTTTGTTAATTGTCGATGCGGCAGATATTGGTTTAGCGCCGGGGGAAATTCGGGTTATCGACCCCGATGATATCGCTGAGATGTTTATTATGAGCACGCACAATCTGCCCCTTAATTTTCTTATCGACCAGTTAAAAGCGGATGTTGGAGAGATTATTTTCTTAGGCATTCAACCTGATTTAGTCGGTTTTTACATGCCAATGAATGACAAAGTTATCGCCGCTGTCGAGCAGGTTTATCAAGCTTTACCAACGTGGGAAGGATTAGGGGGATTCCGATTATTTGAGGGTGAGTAACAACAGACTGGAAGCCTTTAGTTAAAGGATAAAATTTTAAGGAAATAAATAGACCGCGCTACAGGGATGCAGTGCGGTTTTACTGAAAAATCACGGTATCGCACCCTGCAAGTTCGGCAATTTCTCCAAAATTGTCTAAACCCAGTGTTTAATATGGCATCGATATGATTATTAAACTCAGCACTCGTTTTATGCGTGGAATTGGGTTCAGTGACCAATCAAGGTGGGAGTGATCACTATTATCGAGTGCTTCTCTTCAGTATTATTGAGTTGTGATGACTTTTGTTTTTGTATAAGCATAATTAAGGATGATTTTTTTGGAATTAATGCGTATTAAATTAAAGAGAAACTCAGTGGGGATATCGCCTTGTATTTTAAATGAATAACATGGTTTTAGCTCTATTTTATAATGTTATGTATATTAAATGATATTATTTGATTTATATTTTAGTGACTATTTTTGTTTTATTAATTTATTTTAAGACTCAAGTTTCATTAATTTAAATCTTTTACTCAATACATGTGTTGTTTATTTTTGATATCAGTGTTTTAATGATTTATTTATGTATTTAAATTTTTAATTTAATTGAGTTGTCATTAAAAGATAATTATCACAATATATAATATTGTTTTTCAGTATATCTTAATACTTTAGTCTTTATCTATTTTCCTGTATGAAATTGACCGTCTATTTCTGATAATTTAAATTTATAAAAAATTACAAATTAATTTATCGCTTATATTTTAAACTGAATTTTAATTATATATATAATGATGATCTCTTATTTTAATGTATTTGCAGTATTTGATGTTTAATTAATCTATTTAACTTAGTATGGATATTGGTCATGTGTTTTATATTTATAAGGGAGTTATTGTAATGACTGATTATATTCTAAATAAGAGCATCCCTATTGGTATTAATGAAACAGGCTCCCGTGAAGAATTCGATAGTATGGGAAAAGTAAATGTTCCTGCAAATCGTTATTGGGGGGCACAAACTCAACGTTCATTACAGCACTTTAATATTGGCGATGATTTAATGCCAAAATCGGTTTACCACGCGTATGGCTATGTAAAAAAAGCCTGTGCGTTGGTTAACTGCGAAGCAGGTCGGTTAGCACAATGGAAAAAAGAGGCGATCGTTATCGCCGCTGATGAAACTATTCAGGGTCGATTGGATGAGCATTATCCGCTTTATGTATGGCAGACGGGATCTGGTACACAATCTAATATGAATGTGAACGAGGTCATTTCTAACCGCGCAATTCAATTATTAGGTGGCACATTAGGAACCCAATTACCGGTTGGACCGAATGATGATGTCAATATGGGGCAGTCGTCTAATGACACATTCCCCACCGCTATGCACATTGCTGCCATTTTTGCACTTGATGAACAGCTGATTCCAGCTATTGAAGATTTAATTCAACTTATTGAAAAGAAAGCTGACTCATGGATGTCGGTAGTTAAGATTGGTCGTACGCACTTAGAAGATGCGGTACCGTTAACGGTCGGGCAAGAGTGGCACGGTTGGGCGGGTCAATTACGTGATGCGCTCGATGATATTAAACGCAGTCAGCAAGACCTGTATAAACTCGCCGTTGGCGGTACTGCAGTTGGCACGGGGTTAAATGCGCCAAAAGGCTTTTCAAAAGATGTCGCAGATAAGATAGCGGAATTAACCCAAAAACCGTTTATTACTGCGCCCAATAAATTTACCGCTCAAGGCTCCCTTGATGCGTTAGTACGTACACATGCCGCTATTCGTGGATTAGCTGTCGCACTTATCAAAATTGCGAATGATATGCGCTGGTTAGCTTCGGGTCCTCGTTGTGGCTTCAGCGAGTTAATACTGCCATCGAATGAACCTGGTTCATCTATCATGCCGGGCAAAGTGAATCCGACGCAATGTGAAGCGATGGTCATGATTGGCATTCAGGTTATGGGTAATGATGCTGCGATTGCAATATCGGGTAGCCAAGGTAACTTTGAATTAAATGCGATGAGACCGGTAATTATTAATAACCTCCTGCATTCTATTCGTATTATTTCTGATGGCTGTCGTAAATTTATGGAATATTCCGTAGAAGGCACTGAATTAAATAATACGAAAATAACCGAGTATGTGGACAATAGTGTCATGTTAGTAACGGCATTATCTCCAATTATTGGTTATCAAAATGCCGCACATATTGCTGAGAATGCAATCGCTAAAAATATCACGCTAAAAGAATCCGCAATCGCTTCTGGGAAAATAAGTGAAGAAGATTTTAATAAATATGTCAATCCGATTGATATGACCGGAAATGGTTTATCTGGCGCGTAGTTTTCCTTGAATATAGAATATTTAAATTATAAGGTATTAATTATGTATAATCGACAAGCTAAAGTTGTTGTGGAAAATAATGTTCGAAAAATTAAAACGACGGCAAGAGGATATGAAGTATTACGCGATCCATCTTTAAATAAAGGAACCGCTTTTACTGAAGAAGAACGAAAAGCGCTGGATTTAAATGGTATTCTTCCTCCTGTTGTGACTGAGGATATGGAAACACAATTAAACCGCGCTTATCACGCTTACCGTGGATGCCATTCTGATTTAGATAAGCATATTTATATGTGGCGCTTGCATGATAATAACGTGACATTATTTTATGCGTTATTACAACGTCATATGCTGGAAATGCTGCCAGTCGTTTATGACCCAGTTGTTGGCGATGCCATTGAAAACTATAGCGAGATTATTACTCGTCCTCGCGGGATCTTTCTCAGTATTAATGAACCTGAATTAATCGAAGAAAAGCTGCGTGCATTCGGTGCTGAAGGTGGTGATATTCGACTGATCGTGACCACTGACGCAGAAGAAATTTTAGGCATCGGTGACTGGGGCTCCAATGGTATCGATATTTCAGTCGGTAAGCTGGCTGTTTATACCGCTGCCGCTGGTGTTGATCCTCACAGTGTTATTCCTGTGGTTCTTGATGTCGGGACTAACAATGAAAAACTGTTAAATGACCCATCCTATGTGGGTAATCGTCATGAGCGTATTCAAGGCAAAGTCTATGACGATTTTGTTGATGCTTATGTCAAAGCGGCAAGAAAGCTATTTCCAAATGCGGTTATGCACTGGGAAGATTTCGGTTCAACAAATGCGCGTCGCATTTTGGATAAATACAGAGCGAATTTCGCGACATTTAACGATGATGTGCAAGGCACGGGTGCCATTGTATTGTCGGGCTTATTGAATGCGGTGAAATTAAGTAAAACGCCTTGGACTGAGCAAAAAGTGGTTATCTTTGGTGCCGGAACTGCGGGCTGTGGTATTGCAGACCAAATTCGTGACCAAATGATCCGCAGCGGTCTGTCTCGTGAAGAAGCCATTTCTCGTATTTGGTTAATTGACTTGCCGGGGTTACTGACAACCGACATGGTAGACAGCTTACTGTATTTCCAAAAAGATTATGCGAAAAACAGCCAAGATGTTGCCAATTATCCAAGAAAGATGGTTGATGTTTCTGTTGAAGCACAAACCCGCTGGCCGGATATGGCAGATATCCTTGCGAAACAGAATAAAGCGAAAGGTATTATTGAGTTAGCTACGGTTGTCGAGAATGTAAAACCAACGATTTTAATTGGTACATCAACAACACCGGGTGCTTTCACTCAGGATATCGTTCGCAGTATGGCAAGCCATGTTGAGCGCCCAATTATTTTCCCATTATCGAACCCAACATTACTGCATGAAGCAACACCACAGCATTTAATTGAATGGACTGACGGCAAAGTGTTTGTGGCTACAGGAGCACCATTTGATGATGTGGTTTATAACGGTGTTTGCTACAAGATTGGTCAGGCGAATAACGCGGCACTTTATCCGGGGCTAGGTTTCGGTGCCATTGTCTCTAAAGCGACGAAAATCACAGATGAAATGATTTTTGCTGCGGTACAGGCGGTAGCAAGCCAAGCAACATTAGGCTCAGAAGGTGCGTCATTATTGCCATCGAATGAAGACTTACGTATCACTTCAAGTATCGTTGCTCTTGCGGTTTTACGTATGGCGAAAAGCCAAGGTGTATCGGGTGTTAATGCTAATGACTCCGAAGTCGAAATGGTGAGAACACAATCGTGGTGGCCGGTTTATGTGCCAGTTGAAGCTATCTAATTACGGTCGATGACTGATAATTTAACTGGGTAAGATAGGTTTAATTAAGCCTGACACACAGTGGTGTGTCAGGCTTTTACTTTGGAGAACGGGAGACGAAATCAGTTGTTGTAATCAATGAGCGCTATCACGCATTTCCCCGTAAAAAATACCCTACATCTTCCTCAACTTCTTCCATTGCCATTAACGCTTCTAAGGTATCTCTCGCTTCTTTTTCATCGAGAATACTCATGGCAAAACCGACGTGAACGAGTACCCATTTACCAACCATGCTTTCAGTATCCCCTTCACAAACGAGGGCAATATTGACTTCCCGTTTTACACCACAAACATCAACTTGGGCGCAATCCATTGGGGTTTTACCAACGGCTACAACTTGACCAGGGATGCCTAAACACATAACTGACTCCTAAACGAGTTATTCAATTTCAATCTGTTTCACTTGCATGGCACTGGTGCTATCGACAATTAAATTTTGGCTGCCACAGTGGGGACAGCCAGCACCAAATTGAGTTATTTTTACCTGATGCTGACAATCTCTGCATTGCGCTTGCGCAGGGGAAATTAAGATATGTAACTGTGCGCCTTGGGCGAGGGTGTTGCGGCAAATGATATCGAAGCAAAAATGTACCGCAGACTCTTCCACGCAAGATACGGCACTGAGTTCTAGCCACACGCCAGTGACTCGCCGAGCATGGTTTTGCTTGGCATGTTGCTCAATGATCTCAAATGCGCTTTGGCATAAGGCAACTTCATGCATGGGTTATCCTTTAAGACAAAATATCTGCTGGCATTTCAAAGGCAGCACGGCGACGACGCTCTTTAATGATTTCATCCATTTTATTTCTGTCGACAATCATTAAGGCTTCCGTCGGGCAAACTTCGACACATGCAGGTCCGCCTTCTCGGGTATGGCATAAATCGCATTTGTGCGCTTCGGCACGATACTGTGGAATGGTATTAAGAGCCGTGGTTTGCTGGGTAACAGGGCGGCTAATAACCTCCATTGTGCCGTAAGGGCATGCGATAACACAGGTTTTACAACCAATACATTTTGACTGGTCCACATACACAAAATCATCTTTGCGGCTGATGGCTCCGTTAGGGCACACATTGGCACACGGAGCGTCTTCACATTGGCGACATATCACGGCGGTACTGATGGTATAGCCTTTTAAGACATGAATACGCGGGAAAAATTCATCTTTTACCACGGTCGCAATACCGGTTTCTTGTTCTTGATGGGAAACCACGCAAGCCACTTCACACGTGTGGCAGCCAATGCACTTCTTTGGGTCTGCAATGATGAAACGGTTCATCATATTCTCCTGAATGATCGTAAACGGGCGTTCCATTCGGTCTATTCCGGTAGCCTCGTCTTATGCTGACAATACTGAGAGATAAGCATGGATCGTGCCAAATCCACCAAATAAATTAATTCTTAAAAATCAGTTTGTTAACTATTATTGAATAATCATGAAGAAATGAGATTTTAATATTCGACATCGTTTTCGTCATTATTGTCGATAGGCATGAAAACGATATTAAACGAATATTGAGTTAAATTATCTAATATCTAAAATAGGTGAATGGATCAAACTTAAATCAGACTACGATATTATTTTTTCAAATAATGACTACAATATTGGTATTAAATCTAAAACAGCAATTGCATTAATCACACTATTAAACTTTTTTATTTTTATTATTGATAAATAAGTCGTTTATAAATGAAAATTTTAAACTCTAACTAATTCTCATTATTGTTAGTTATTTGAATAAAGATGATAACTGAGCAATGCAGCAGGTTAGGACGAGATTGGAGATTTTGTGAGCATATCCGAAACCACCGAACAAATTCGTCATGAACGAGACCAATTCAGGATCCTTGTAGATATCACGAACTCAGTGCTTTCTCACCTTGAAATGGATGGGTTAGTGGCTGAAGTTTCACGCGAAATATACCGCTTTTTTGGTATTAGCCAAATCAGCGTCGCCCTTTGCGATAATGTCAGTTCAGCGGTTTATCTTTGCTATTCAAGCCATTATCAGCGCTCAAAGCCAGTTAAAAAAAGCCAATATCCGCTGAATGAATTACATGCTGACCTCGCTCAAGTATTAGAGAGCAACAAACCTTTGCGTTTAACGTTGGATCAACAGAGCCAAGATTTGTTATATCAAAATTTGTGTGCAGAAGGGATGACGGAAACGTTATTGTTACCGTTAGCATTTAACCATAAGCCATTAGGCGTTTTGGTGTTATCCCATGAAGATGACCATCTTTTTACCGAAGATAGCTGCAATTTACTGAAACAGGTGGCGGCGCGTTTTGCCATTGCCGTCGATAACGCCGCGGCTTACGGTGAAATTACGCGCCTTAAAGATAGTCTGAAAAATGAAAATTTATGGCTGAATGAGCAGATCCAAAATATCAATAACTTCAGCGAAATTATTTTCCAAAGCCAAGCTATGCGTGAAGTCCTCGAGCAGGTTGATTTAGTGGCTCGTAGCAATAGTACGGTATTGATCTTGGGAGAAACGGGAACAGGTAAAGAATTAATTGCTCGAGCCGTTCATCAGCTAAGCGACCGCCATCAGCGTTCATTGATTAAAATGAACTGTGCCGCAATCCCGACAGGGTTACTAGAAAGTGACTTGTTTGGGCATGATAAAGGCGCATTCACTGGGGCGACCTGTACGCATATTGGTCGTTTTGAAATGGCAGATAAAAGCACGTTATTTCTAGATGAAATTGGCGATATGCCATTGGATTTACAACCAAAATTATTGCGTGTTTTGCAAGAGCGTGAAATTGAGCGTATTGGTGGGAATAAAGTGATTCCGGTGGATGTGCGCTTAGTGGCAGCAACCAACCGTAATCTTAAACAGATGACGGAAGACCGAGAGTTTCGTGAAGATCTCTATTATCGTTTAAATGTATTCCCAATCGTGATCCCGCCATTACGAGACCGACCTGAAGATATTCCATTACTTGCGACCTATTTTACCCAAAAAATGGCGCAGCGAATGAACCGTAAAATTGATTGTATTCCTCGTGATGCACTGGCGCAGTTATCACTGTATCCATGGCCCGGTAATGTGCGGGAATTGGAAAATGTAATTGAGCGAGCGGTGATTTTAACCCGTGGAAATACACTGAATATTCAGTTACATGAGTTAAATATTCCTAAGCCATCTCGTATTAAAGACGCGCTAAAAAAGCCGAGTTCTTTAGAAAGAAAAATGCAGACTGATGCGCCAGAGAGTGACGACGAAGAGCGAAACCGCATTATTGAAGCGCTGAAAGCGACGAATGGAGTGGTTGCAGGCGTAAGAGGGGCGGCAGCTCGTTTAGGGTTAAAACGCACGACGTTACTGTCGAGGATGCAACGATTAGGGATTAATGTTCAAGACCTCTTCCAATAATCTCGTCATACTTCACGCTGTGGCGTTGTTGGCTATCCTTACTAACCCTAGTCACATACTTATGTATGCTCCTAGGGCTTAGCTGCGTCTGCCGCCTAGCCACAACGCGAATTATTTAGAGATTGGTAGAAAGGAATAAAGATAAAAGAAACACCTTTTAAATAATGAAAATAAAGGATGTTAATTATTTTGTTGGAAGGTTGTTTTTTTATTAAATAGTTTTTAATGGCGATTAATATTTTATTTTAATCGCTTGTTGAATAGCGATGTTTATTATCGTTATGTGATTTTTAATATAGGTAGCTTTTAATATAACTTGCACTGTAGGTTTGCTTTAAATACGCATTCCTACAGTGCAAAGAGTCAAAATAAACTATAAGCCTTCAGCTGCCTCGCGAAGCCTACGCTTGATCCCCGTATACTCCTGAACCACATAATGCTCAGCTTTATGTTGATCCGCGATTGGCTCAACACGCACCGCACAATATTTGTATTCCGGTGTTTTGGTTATCGGGCTTAAGTTTTCTGCGACCAGCTCATTACACGCGCCAATCCACCACTGATAGGTCATGTACACCGCGCCTTTATTTGGGCGATCACTGACATTAGCACGAGTGATGACTTTACCTTGTCGTGAACACACCCAGACCAGTTCCTGATCTTTAATCCCTAATGCTTTTGCATCTGCGGTATTGATTTGCACAAAACCTGGTTCATCAGCAAGGGAGGCTAAAGCTTTACAGTTACCCGTCATCGAGCGGCAAGAGTAGTGACCCACTTCGCGCACCGTTGCCAGTACCATTGGGAATTCCGCACTCACTTGATCGATGGGTGGACGCCATTCGCAAGTAAAGAACTGACCACGACCATTTGGCGTATCAAAATTTCCACCTTCATACAGGTACTCAGTGCCTTCACTTTCTAATGTATGGCATGGCCATTGAATATACGCCAAGCCTGCCATTTTCTCGTAAGTCGCACCAAAATAAATTGGGCAAAGCTCGCGCAGCTCGTCCCAAATCTCTTTGGTGTTGTTGTAGTGCATTGGGTAGCCCATTGCTGTTGACATTAAACTGATGATTTCCCAGTCAGTTTTCACATCACCCACTGGTTCCACGGCTTTATAAAAACGTTGGAAACCACGGTCAGCAGCGGTATACACACCTTCATGTTCTCCCCAAGATGTTGCAGGGAAAATGACGTCAGCAATGGATGCGGTTTTCGTCATAAAGATGTCTTGAACAATCAATAACTCAAGTTTGTCGAAGGTTCGGCGAATTGTCGCTAAATCTGGCTCAGTTTGTAGTGGATCTTCACCCATGACATAGTGTGCTTTCAGAATGCCTTCATCGATAAAGTGAGGAACTTCACTAAGAGGAATACCATTTTCATCCGGCATTGCGTCAATGCCCCAGAATTTGGCAAATTTCTCCAGTGCAGCTTTATCCGAAACATACTGGTAGCCCGGTAAAGTATTTGGCAGAGCCCCCATATCGCAGGCACCTTGCACGTTATTTTGACCACGTACAGGACCTACGCCCACATGTGGCTTACCAAGGTTACCCGTCAGTAATGCCAAGCTAGTTAGAGACTGAACAGTTTCCACACCTTGGTAGAACTGAGTCACACCCATACCCCATAAAATGGTGGCGGTTTCCGCTTTTGCATACATCCGCGCTGTTTTACGAATATCCTCGGCTTTGATGCCGGTGATCTCTTCAACTGATTCAGGTGTATACGGTGTGACTAATACGCGATATTCGTCGAACTTGTCGGTATGAGCATCGATAAAGGCTTGGTCATACAGATTTTCTTCGATGATTACATGAGCAAACGCATTCAATAACGCAATGTTTGAACCGTTTTTCAGTGGTAAGTGAATATCTGCAATACGCGCGGTTTCAATATAACGCGGGTCGCAGACAATAATTTGTGCCCCTTTTTCTTTCGCTTTTAAAATACGGCGAGCGACAATAGGGTGTGAGTCCGCGGCGTTATAACCGAAGACAAAAATACATTTGGTATCCTCAATTTCAACAATTGAGTTGCTCATTGCGCCATTACCGACCGAACGCTGCAGACCTGCAACCGAAGGGCCGTGTCAGACACGAGCACAGCAGTCGATATTGTTACTACCGACTGCTGCACGAACAAATTTTTGCATCACAAAGTTAGCTTCGTTACCCGGACCGCGGGAAGAACCCGTTGTCATGATGGCTTTTGGACCATACTTTTCTTTTATGGCTAGTAAACGGGAGCTGGCAAATTCAATGGCTTCCTCCCAAGAAACAACCTCTAATTTGCCACCACGTTGACGGCGGATCATCGGGTTTTTTAAGCGCGGCGTTAAAATTTTAGTGTCATGAATGAAGTCCCAGCCATAATAACCTTTCAGGCAAAGTTCTCCTTCATTTGTGTGACCATTTGCGCCTTCAGCGCCAATGATCTTCCCGTTCTCCACCTTCAGGTTGATTTTACAGCCTGAGGCGCAATACGGGCAGACGGTGATGACTTTTTCCATCAACATTGCTCCTCTATTTTTGTGTAGCGGTTTCCCGCTCTTTCATAAGAGCTAATGCAGGGTTTGTGCCAGTTTTTTTAGCCTATAATGAATTTGTAATTAGCTGAATAAAAAGAAAATATTTTTAATCGAGAAATAAACAAAAGCTAAATGGAAGTGAGATCGTCAAAAGTGTCGAGAATTTATCGGACAATGTCGCATAGGTTTTAAATAATTTATTTCATAATCTTGTCACAAAATGGATATTTATTAGTCATTATTGTGACTTAAATTTGCCAATAACGCGCATGTGAGAGGATTTCATTATGTTTAGTGTTGATGCTTTACTGGAAAGTGCTTTTCCGCAGCAAACACTGCCCGCTTGGAAACGGAAGCTATTAAAGCGTTTATTACATGAAAAAGATTTCCAACAGCTTGCTGAAGATTACCCGCACTTAAAAGGGCTCGATCTTGTTGAGCAATTTATGAATGATTTAAATGTGCGTTGCGAACTCGGTGAGGGAGATTTAGAAAATATTCCCAGCCAAGGACCCGTGCTATTCGTGGCGAATCATCCCATTGGATCCCTTGATGGACTCGCGATTTTACGTGCGGTTGCAACGGTAAGACCGGATGTTAAAATCGTCGCCAACCAAATGCTCAGTTACCTTGAGCCACTGCAAAACTTATTTATTCCTGTTGATAATGTTGGTAATCGCACCAACCGCCAGCAAGTGGTTGGCATGCAATCCCACTTGGATAACCAAGGGGCTTTGGTGGTTTTCCCTGCTGGGGAAGTGTCTCGATGGGGAACTAAAGGCATTCGCGATAGCCATTGGCGTACGGGATTTTTACGTTTAGCCGCCAAATCTCGCGCACCGATCGTTCCTGTTCATGTCCAAGCGCGTAACAGTCTGTTGTTTTACACTACCTCCTTAGTTTATAAGCCATTGTCAGCATTGATGTTGGTGAACGAAATGTTCAAACAGCGCAATAATCTCATCAAATTGCGGATCGGCGGGCGAATTCCCTTCTCGCAATGGTATGACGGGCGCACCAACGATAATGAACTGGCAGAGCGTTTTCGTCGCGATGTCTATCTCTTGGGGAAAGGTAAAGCGGGGTTATTTACGTGTGAAGCCCCCATTGCACTCCCTGAAGATCGTATCGAGCTGAAAAAAGCGTTAGCCGCTTGTGAAAAGCTAGGGGTGACGCCAGATGGCAAAATTATTTATCTCTACCAGCGTCAGCAAGAAGAGCGAACACCGATTCTACGCGAGCTAGGACGCTTGCGGGAAATCGCGTTTCGCGCGGTTGGTGAAGGTTCAGGTAAACGCCGCGATCTCGATAGCTTTGACGATGATTACTACCATCTTATTTTATGGGATGAAGATGATTTAGAAGTGGTTGGCGCTTATCGATTTGTGCCGACAGAGCAGCAGTTATCGAAAAAAGGATTAGAGGGAATTTACAGCAATAGCCTGTTTCACTATAACCAAGACATGATGCCTATCTTGGCACAAGGTATTGAATTAGGTCGCAGTTTTATCCAGCCTACTTATTGGGGAAAACGTGGTTTAGATTACCTCTGGTTAGGTATTGGTGCGTATTTAGCTAAGTACCCTCAATATCGTTATCTATTTGGTCCTGTGTCTATCTCTGGCAGCATGCCGGTTGCTGCGCGTGATTTGTTGATTGCGTTTTACCGTCTCTATTTTTCATCTGAGCTCGCGATGGCACAATCCCGCAAGCCATATCCAGCTTCGCTACCTCAGGTGCTAGCGCAGTTCGATGGCAATAATTACCAAGAGGATTTGGTGAAGCTAAAAAGTTTACTGAGCAATATTGGCTGTTCTATCCCGACGCTGTATAAGCAGTACACTGAATTGTGTGAGCCAGGAGGCGTACAGTTTATTGATTTCGGGACTGATCCCGCCTTTAACGACTGTATTGATGGTTTGGTTTTGGTGGATTTAAGTCGCTTGAAACCACAGCGTTATCAGCGTTATATTGCCGTACACCAAGCCCACAAGCAGACTGAAGAATAAGTTGATGAGGAGGGTGGGGAAACTCACCCTTTCTTATTGAGTTCGTGACTTTATCCATTCCAATCCAATTATTCGTCTTGTCATTATTCCATCACAAATTTGTCATCTCTCTGACCCATTCCTTTCGTAGCATCCTCGATAACGATTAAGTCCCAAAGAGGATAACAATGTATGTTAAACACACTCTCTTCATTGAATGGGAGTTCGGATGCTTTTCAACATGCTAGCGTGGCAAGTACACAATTAGCACTGCGACGTCCGATGATTTCCATTCATCAACTTTCTCAGGTTTTTGCCCATCAAACCGTACTGGACGGCATCGATTTGACGGTGATGAAAGGCACTATCTTGGCGCTACTTGGTCCATCGGGTTGCGGTAAAAGCACGTTATTGAAACTGTTAGCAGGGTTATTGCAACCAAGCTCAGGCGAGATTTTCCTGAATGAAAAGCGGGTAGCGAGTGCTCAGCATCTTGTACCGCCAGAACAGCGTAATCTTGGGATGGTCTTTCAGGATTATGCACTCTGGCCTCATATGACGGTATTTCAAAACGTCGCTTTTCCCTTACGCATGCGTAAAGTTGCACGCCAAGAGATCGAAGAAAGAGTTAATCAAGCACTGGAACGTGTTGGATTGGCAGGGTTTGCTAAACGTAAACCTGCGGATTTATCCGGTGGTCAACAACAGCGTGTCGCGTTAGCCCGCGCCATTATCGCGGAACCCGAAATTTTATTGTTTGATGAACCCCTTTCTAACCTTGATGTTGCCTTACGCTGTGCTCTGTGTGATGAGATGGCGCAGCTACTTCGTGCACTAGAAATTACTGCCGTTTATGTCACTCATGATCCCGCTGAAGCCCATGCATTGGCGCATCAAATCGCTCATATGCAAAACGGCAAAATAGACAGTTTGACCACCTTATGAAGAGAGACTCTGTTATGCAAAAGCTGATGTTATCAAACCATTTTTCCATGAAAGGTATCGCAATGAGTTTAGGATTATCCTGTGCACTATTCTCCGTTTCTTCTCAGGCATTGACCGTCTATACCGCGGGTCCGGGGGCGATGGCAAAACAGCTAGCCGCAGGATATGAAAAGCAAACAGGCGTGAAAGTGGATGTTTTTCAGGCAACCACGGGTAAAGTGATGGCGCGCTTAGAGGCAGAACAAGCTAATCCTCGTGCCGATGTGTTGATTTCTGCCTCATGGGATACGGCATTGGATCTTCAGCAAAAAGGGTGGCTATTGGCCTATGAAAGTCCGAATGCCGAAAAGGTGCCTGCGCAATTCAAAACACCATACTATGTGGCGCAAGGGATCTCCGCATTGGGGATCGTTTGGAACAGTAAAAGTGGTACGCCAACACCAACAGATTGGGCAGATCTAGCTCAGCCAGCTTTTAAAGATAAAGTGACGATGCCCGATCCTGCGTTATCTGGAGCATCTTTAGATCTATTATTGGGCTTACAAAATGCAAAACCAGAAGCAGCATGGACACTATTTTCTGAATTAAAAGCCAACGGCATGGTGATTTCAGGACCGAACGCTCAGGCATTGACGCCGGTATTACAAGGTGCAAAAGCGGCTGTATTTGGTGCCGTGGATTATGTGGCTTATGGCAGTATTGCTGAGGGAGAATCTATCGAGGTGATTTTCCCAAGTAGTGGAACGGCAATCGCACCGCGTCCAATGATGATTTTAAAGAGCAGCAAGCAGCAAGAAGAAGCGAAAGCATTCATTGATTATGTACTTTCCCCAGACGGTCAGAAAATTGTGGCAGATGCATGGTTAATGCCAGCAAGAACGGATATTGCAGGGAAACGCCCTGATTTCTCGACACTAAAACTGTTACCTGAACCGACAACTGACAGTACAGAGCGCAGTAGCGTGTTATCTCGCTTTAGCGGCATTTTCCGCTAACGGTTTTTTCTTTCTCGCCGCTGGGTGGCAATGAGCGACCCAGCAGGAGCTGATTTACTGATGATTACACGTCGTTTATTGCCATTTTCGGTATTAATCGCTTTGGCGATTTTAGTGGTTATTCCTTTGATTTTTATTGTGTTACAAGCGCTATTTCCGCATTTTGGGCAAGGGGATTTCAGCCAGATTTTCCAGCCGATTACCCATCTATTTAATGAGCCGGAACTGGCAAGCTTGTTACAAAATACCTTTTTATTGGGTTTAGGCGTGGCGCTGGTGAGTGCTGTTATCGCCATCCCATTAGGGGCTGTGCGTGGCTTATTTAATCTGCCTTTTGCTCGTGTTTGGGATTTACTGTTTTTGATTCCATTTTTAATTCCGCCTTATATCGCAGGGCTTTCATGGATGTTAACCCTGCAACCGAATGGTTATTCTCAACAATTGTTTGGCATTAGCCCCGGTAGCGCACTGTTTTCCCTTGGGGGAATGGTGGTGATTATGTCATTGAATTTATTTCCTGTTCTCTACTTTGCCGTCTCCCGCAGTATGGCGGCAAATGGCAACCGTCTGGCGGATGTGGCACAAGTTCATGGCGCATCCGCATGGCAGGCATTTCTACGGGTGACATTGCCGCTCTCTTTGCCTTCGATTGCCGCAGGTTTATTGCTGGTTTTCACTTTAGCGATTGAAGAATATGGGATCCCCGCAGCAATTGGCTCACCGAATGGTATCCGAGTTTTGACAACCGATATTGAACAACGTCTTGCTGATTGGCCGATTGATTTACCGGGAGCGGCATCGCTGTCGTTGGTGTTAGCCAGTTTGGCGCTATTGGCCTATACACTGCAACGCGCCTTAGTGTCTGGGCGTAATGTGGCGACTAATACGGGCAAAGCCGCGGCATTGGTGACACGCTCTCTGGGTATTTGGCGCATTCCCGCTGTATGTTTGTTTTCTTTCGTAGCGCTTTGTGCGGTTGGTATGCCATTACTCGCCATGTTGGGCACGGCATTTTCCAATACGGTTTCTGGTGGATTGACGCTGGATAACCTAACACTCCGGCATTTTTCTGGGTTGTTAAATAGCCATACGGAAGCCCTCGATGCATTATTGACGAGTGTCTCTCTCGCCACGGCAACCGCGATATTAACGGGGATATTGGGCTTTTTATGTGCATGGCTGGTCGTCGCGCAGCGGATCCGTGGTGCTGCCTTGCTGGATGGGCTCTCGTTACTGCCGATTGCTATTCCAGGCATTGTGGTTGCTGTTGGGCTTATTCTTGCCTGGAATCAACCGTTTTGGCCTGTCTCTCCATACCATACGTGGGGGATTTTATTGCTGGCTTACAGCTGCTTATTATTGCCTTACCCTGTACGTTATTGCAGTGCAGCATTGACGCAAATTAGCGGTAGCTTATCCGATGCGGCACGGGTTCATGGCGCGGGAGTGATGCGCTCACTCAGATTAATTTTGTTTCCGTTAGTCTTGCCAAGTCTCGTGGCTGCGATGATGTTGGTGTTTGCGGTGGCATCGCGAGAGTTAGTTTCCTCGCTGTTACTGGCTCCTGCGGGCATGCAAACGGTATCGATTTTTGTGTGGCGTCAATTTGAGCAAGGTTCGATTGGTAGCGGCATGGCGATGGCATGTCTTGCTGTACTCATAAGCTTGGTCTTGATGCTATGCGCACAATATATTCAGCAGCGGTATAGCCGTTAATTAACCATCCCAAGGGCGATATTCACCTTGGGATGCATGATTTTACAAACTCGATTTAGGAATTGGTGGCGCGAATTGCAGCGCACCCGCGATACGGTTCCAAGCATTAATCGCCCCAATCGCGGAGGTTAGAAACGCAATTTCGGATTCAGCAAATTCATTCTGCAGTGCTTGGTAAACATCATCAGAAACATGCTGAGCAGCCATTAGCGTTAGTGATTCTGCCCAAACGAGCGCAGCTTGTTCGCGAGGCGTATAAATACCGGCATCACGCCAAGTTGGCAAGAGATCCAATTTGGCGGCTTCAATCCCCAATTTACGGGCTAAGTTTAAGTGATATTGCAGGCAAAACGCGCAACCGTTGATTTGGGAAACGCGTATTTTCAGTAACTCAGTAAGTGGTTTTTCAAGCCCTGAATTGCTAACGGCTTTTCCCAGTTCTCCCATCGCTGCAACGACGTCAGGGGCGATTTTTTCAAACTGGTTCCAATCACTTCTTCCAATAATTTCAGGTTTCATTATGTGCTCCAAACGGATAATATAAGAACTCTGATAATAATATTCGAATTCTTACATTATGCGCAAGTCAAAAGTTAATACATCGATGATCCCTGAAATAGGGGAAGGCAAACGTGGTGAATCAGGTCATATTGGCTATTTACTGCGACAGGCTCATGCGGCTCATCGCATTCGCATGGAGCAAGTTTTGCAGGATGTGGGAGTAACGCTTCCTCAATTTTCTGTGTTGTTAATGGTTGCAGAATATCCTAAAGCCTCAGGGGCTGATTTAGCGAGGCTATCATTATTAACGCCGCAGACTATGAGTGTGATTGTGAAAAACCTCGAAAAGGCGGGAATGATCTCTAAGTTGCCGCACCCTGAGCATGGGCGGATCCAAATTATTGAAATAACCCAATTAGGGGAAGCATTATTACGTCAATGCAAAGGGGTTGTTAAGTCCACTGAAAATAGGTTATTAAGTGGAGTGAGTGAATCTGATGAAAAAGTGATCCGAAAATGGCTGGTGGATGTCGCCAAGCAATTTGATATCGACAAAGCCTAATACTCCCTATCTAATACTTCTTATGACGTGAGAGAAAATAATGAAATTCAAATACGCTATTTTGTATGTCGAGAATGTTGAGAAAACCCTCGATTTTTACCAACGAGCTTTTGGTTTTAAAAAATCGTTTCTCCATGAAAGTGGTGATTATGGGGAGCTGGATACTGGCAGCACGACAATTTCTTTTTCTTCGTTAGCATTGATGAATCAACTCGGTAAAGGCGCGGTCGCACCTAACCCTAGCGCCCCGGTTTTTGAGCTGGCTTTTGAGACCGATGATGTCCCAAAAGCGTTGCATCAAGCCGTGAACGCAGGTGCGGAGTTAGTTCAATATGCGCAAGACATGCCGTGGGGGCAAACCATCGGTTATGTGCACGACCTTAATGGCTTCTTGATTGAAATCTGCACCCCGATACAGGGTTAACTCACTATAAATATCGGAATTAGTCGATATACCGAATAACCTATTTTAGTGAAAATACAGCTAATTACGCTAAAAATAAGGATCCTCTATGCAGGGCATGAACCCCGAAACTGTCGACCACTATAATGACATTATGCCAATGATCACCAAGTTGGCTGCACTGTTAAATCCCCATTCAGCAGAGAATGCTGCCACGGATATCTCTTCGTTTGAGGAGGAACTCAACGAGTGGATCAGCGAAGATGAGGAGGGATTTGTGGAAAGTATTGAAGAGGGTGAGGTTGGCTATTTAATGGCGGACCTGATTGTCAGATCAAATATGGGAAATAGCTTTTGGATCGACTGGAAAGACAGCGAGTCTGCGGTGGGTTTTTTGGACAGCGCGCTTGAGTGTGAAGGATTGGATATTCAGTTAGATTTTGCCGTTAAAGACCCTAAAAACGATTTAAGACCAGACCAAATTTTTGTTCGCGCTAATCAGCAATTACAAGGTTTTGGTTACTATTTATTGGGTCTGACTTCCGGTAACGATGCTTACCATGAAATATTAATTCCTTCCGGCATTTTCGAGCCCTTTATGGATATCATGGAACATTTCGACGTGATGGTAGAGCTAAATGACGAGGAAGTCGATTACAGCGAATAACCATAGCAACAAGGGAATACTGTTCGTATTCCCGCCATTTCTGCCTTCTCGTTAAGGTTGATATTTTCACCATTTCCGCGCATTTTCCCGTGTGGCGGTGCTTTTCTTATGAGTTTGGTTTCATATCCCATATTTTCTCGACATATTCTTTGATGGTTCTATCGGAAGAGAAATAGCCCATATTGGCAATATTGCACAGGGTTTTTTGAGCCCATAAGTTAGGTGTTTGATATAACTTATCAACGGCATCTTGGGCTTGGACGTAGGAATGATAATCGGCGAGAAGTTGGTAATAATCCCCGAAATTAATAAGAGAATCGTAGAGAGCATAATAGCGATTTGGATCATTTGGACTGAAAACGCCGGAGACTAGCGAATTCAGCACATCATGGAGATCTTCGTGTTCTTGGTAAATTTTACGAGGGTCATAACCTTGCGCACGGAGTGCTTCAACTTGTTTTGCGGTATGTCCAAATATAAATATATTTTCTTCGCCGACATGTTCGCGGATCTCAATATTAGCGCCGTCTAATGTCCCGATCGTCAGTGCTCCATTAAGGGCAAATTTCATATTGCCGGTTCCTGACGCCTCTGTGCCTGCAAGGGATATCTGCTCAGAGAGATCCGTCGCGGGAATAATGAGTTCGGCTAAGCTCACGCTATAATTCGGAATAAAAATCACTTTTAAGCGATTTTTGATGCGAGCATCATGGTTAATCACTTGTGCGACATCGTTGATTAATCGAATAATCATTTTAGCGTTAACGTAGGATGAGGCTGCTTTTCCCGAAAAGATCACCACGCGAGGCACCCAGTTTTTTTCAGGAAGTCGCAACATACGGTGATAGCGCCCGATCACTTGTAAAATATTGAGTAGCTGACGTTTATACTCATGGATACGTTTGATTTGCACATCAAATAAGGCGTGAGGATCAACGATAATATTTAAGTGATTCGCGATATAACTGGCGAGAGCTACTTTGTTCTCTAACTTGCAGGTTTTTAATCGTTCAATAAATAACGGGAAATCGGTACGTTGTTGTAAGCGTGAAAGTAAAGTGAGATCTGCTCGCCAGTGCTCGCCGATGGTTTCATCTATCAGGCTGGCAAGCGGTTTATTGCATAGCGCGAGCCAACGGCGCGGGGTGATGCCATTGGTGATATTACAAAAACGTTTAGGGAATACTTTGGCAAAATCAGCAAAGATCTCTTGGGTCATTAGCTCAGAATGCAGTTGAGAAACGCCATTCACTCGGTAGCTGCCAACAACGGCGAGCCATGCCATGCGTACATAGCGTCCATGGGATTCATCAATCAAGGAAAGCCGAGTTAATAATTCTGGATTATTAGGGTAACGCTGTTTAATTTTAGTGAGAAAATGGTCGTTAATTTCAAAAATAATCTGTAAATGTCGGGGAAGCAAGCGCCCAAGAAGATCTACAGACCAGCGCTCTAGCGCTTCACTCATCAATGTATGATTCGTATAAGAAAAGATTTTTTCACTCATTTGCCATGCGGCTTCCCATGTATATTCATGCTCATCAATCAGTAAGCGCATTAATTCAGGGATGGCTAAAACAGGATGTGTATCATTGAGATGGATAGCGATTTTATCCGCAAGATTATGCAAGGTGCCATGGACTCGGTAATGAACATCAAGGATGTTTTGTAAGGTAGCCGAAACTAAAAAATACTCTTGCCCAAGGCGTAAAATCTTGCCTGATTCTGTCGAGTCGTTGGGGTATAACACGCGAGAGACATTCTCTGAAAAATTTTTATCTTCAAATGCCGCGGAGTATTCCCCTTGATTAAATTTGCTGATGTTCATTTCATTTGTGGCGTGGGCTGACCACAGCCGTAGGGTATTTGTGGCGTCACAGCCGTAGCCCATCACGATTTGGTCATAGGCGCGAGCGAGTACTTCTTCGGTTTCTATCCAGCGAGTCACCTTGCCTTCTTGCTGGAGACGCCCCGCAAAGCGAACTTTGTAGCTAAGGTTGTAGCGGGGAAATTCCCATGCATTTCCGTATTGTAACCAGCGGTCGGTGGACTCCACTTGTTGTCCATCAATAATGTTCTGTTGAAACATGCCATATTCATAGCGAATTCCAAACCCGACCGATGGGATCTTTAAGGTTGCCAGCGAGTCTAAGAAACAGGCGGCAAGACGTCCTAGACCGCCATTTCCCAAACCAGGGTCATCTTCCTCTTCCAAAATGGCATTCAGTTCAAAGCCCATTTTCTTCAAGGCACCAGCAACATCGTCATACATGCCTAAATTTAATAAGGTATTAGAGAGGGTTCGACCTATTAGATATTCCATGGATAGATACGCGACGGCACGATCCGATTGGGACAGTGAACGACGAATGGCACGTAACCAACGGTCGACCGTTAAATCGCGAATGGCGTAGGAAATCGCATTGAGCCAATCATGTTGTGTCGCAATAATCGGATCTTTACCAATCATAAACTTTAATTTAGTTTGAATTGAATCGACGAGGGCATTGATTCGTTGTTCGCGATTTTTGATGATAAATGGGTCATTCATTTTCCGATCCTCCTACCTGTGGGGCGATTAAACTTTGGTACAACGCAAGGTATTTTTGGGCAGAAGCGTGCCAGCTAAAGTTCATTCGCATGCCTTGGCGACGAACGCGCTTCCAACGAGTGGGTTCATTCCAAAGTGCAAAGACACGGCGAATAGCATCATGGAGTTCGGTGGTTTTTCCATGGTGAGAGCGATAACCGTGGTAGTCATGGAACACAAAACCTGTCGCCGTCCGGTCGGCTAAATTTTCGAGGGAGCAATCTGTGACCGTATCAGCTAGCCCACCTGTGTGGCGAACGAGTGGTAAAGCCCCATATTTCAGGCCGTACAGTTGAGTGAGTCCGCAAGGTTCGTAGCGGCTGGGAACCACCATCACGTCAGCTGCTGCAATCAGTTTATGCGCATGAAGTTCATCGTAGCCAATCAAGACAGAAACCTGTTTGGGATATTGACGGGCTAATTGTTCAAATGCGAGTTGTAAATTGGTATCGCCACTGCCTAATACCGAAAGTTGCCCGCCTTGGTGTAATAGGTCGGGGATCACCTCTAGCAACAGATCAAGTCCCTTTTGGGTACTTAGACGGCTAACGACGCCAAAGAGTGGCACTTTGTCGGTGACGCTGAGCTGATTTTCACGTTGATGAGTCATTTTACAGATGGCTTTACCCAGCATGTTTTGACGACCGTAATTGTGCGGGATCAGAGGGTCAAGTTGAGGATCCCAAACTTGGTAATCCACTCCGTTTAAGATCCCCAAGATACTCTCTTGAGATTGTCTTTGTTTGAGTAAACTGGCAAGCCCGTAACCATATTCAGGGATCGTCACTTCTTTTGCATAGGTGGGGCTAACAAAGGTAATTTTAGAAGCGTAGAACAATCCCGCTTTGAGGTAAGAAATTTGCCCATAGAACTCTAAGCCTTCGGGAGAATAAAACGTATGAGGTAGCTGCAATTCTGGAAAATGGTTGGCAGAAAATAGCCCTTGGTATGCCAGATTATGTACCGTGAAGACACAGGGCACAGGGTAATTTCTGGCGGCGAGATAAGCCGCACAAAGCCCTGCATGCCAGTCATGAGCATGAATAAGTTCAGGTCGCCAAGTGACATCAAATCCACAGGCAAGTTCGCTGCTTATCCAACCTAATAGGGCAAAACGTAAGTAGTTGTCTTGATATTCATGCAGGTTGTTATCGTGGTAGGGGCTTCCTGCCCGCTGATATAAATGAGGCGCATCAATTAAATAGATGCCTACACCATCATAGGTGCCAAAATGTAATGTGATAGGACCAGCAAACGTGTGGATTTGACTACCCACTACTGTGTGAGGAATGGCATCGAGTAACGCAGGAAAACCGGGCAAGACGAGGCGCACATCGGCGCCCTCGGCGATTTGAGCTTGAGGTAGTGCACCGAGCACATCTGCTAAACCGCCCGTTTTGAGCAGCGGAAAAAGTTCTGAGCCAGCATGCAGTATGCGCATAAAACCTCCTTTAGGCTGCAAGATTGTCAAGCATTTCTTGGGTAATCAGGACCACGCCTCCTTCCGAACGATAGAAATGCTGAGCATCCCATAGTGGGTCTTCGCCAACGATTAACTGATTTGGCAGAATACAGCCACTATCGACAATGCAGCGTTGTAAGCGGCAAGCATGCCTGATAGAGACATCAGGCAGGATCACACAGGCATCGAGTTGGCTGTGAGCGTTGATGCGGACATTTTGAAAGATCACTGAGTTAGTTATCTTGGCATCCTCCACAATGGATCCTGCATTAATCAATGTGTTAATAAGCATGGGTGAATGGTGTGTTTCTCCCTGAATAAATCGAGCAGGGGCAAGGGAAGAATGACCTGTTTGAATAGACCAATTAGGGTCATACATATCAAGGGCGGGTTTGGCAGAGACTAAATCAATGTTGGCTCTCCAATAGGCATCGATAGTGCCAACATCCCGCCAATAGGGGGATGCGCCTGCATTAAAATCAGAGTAGACACAGGAGCGACTAAAGGGGTGTGCCCAAGCTTTACCTTGTTGTACCGCTTTTGGGATCAGGTTTTTGCCAAAGTCATGTTCGGTGTTCTGTTGGTCTTGCTCTTCAGCGAGTAGTTGGTACAAATATTGAGCATTAAAGACATAAATCCCCATGCTAGCTAGCGCGGCATAAGGTTTACCCGGAATAGAAGGGGGAATTTGAGGTTTTTCAATAAAATTAAGGATTTGCTCGTCGTCATTAATATCCATAATGCCAAATTCAGAAGCTTGGCTACACGGGATTTCAATACAGGCAACGGTGCATTGGCTGCCTTTTTCGACATGGTCGAGTAGCATGCGAGAATAATCCATTTTATAGATATGATCTCCCGCTAATACAATGATGTATTTGGCTTGGTAGTGACTAATCACATCTAAATTTTGAAAGATGGCATCTGCAGTACCTTGATACCAACCTTTGGTGTGCTGTTTTTGCTGTGCAGGAAGGATTTCAATAAATTCATTGGGTTTGCCATGGAGGAATGACCAATTGTGTTGAATATGCTGAATTAAAGAATGGGAATAGTATTGTGTGAGGATACCCACTCGATAAATACCTGAATTAATACAATTGGATAAAGTAAAATCAATAATTCGAAATTTCCCCCCAAAATGAAGTGAAGGCTTGGGTTGTTTTTGCGTGAGGGCTTTGAGGCGAGTTCCTTTACCGCCAGCCAATATGAGCGCCACAGTATTGTTAGGGAGCTCCTTGGCTAACCATTGACGCGGTATAGAGTTTGGGTAGGAATAAAATGGCGTATTCTCAGGCATATCACTTCCTTAATAAGCGCTTGGCAAAAATCTGTGGCGTTGCATAACCACGAAGGTTTTTGGGGGAATGGGGCTGAGTGAATGATGATGAAAAGGGGCAACAATTTGCCAATCCCCTTGGGGAAGCGTCATCTCATGAGGTTGTTCAGTAAAATTTATGAGTAACAGCCATTGCCCTGACAGTAATACTTGTAGTGGATACGAGTGCTGCCACTGCTCAAGAGTGACCGGCATACCTTGTGCATTCAGCCATTCAACGGTTTTGTTGGGAGCTAAAGAGTGCCACCATTCCCTTGATATAAGTGCGGGAATTTGTTGACGTAAGGCGATCAATTGAGTCGTAAATGCCATCAGGTTCTTATCGGCTTCTTGCCAATTGATCCAACTGATTGGGTTATCTTGGCAATAGGCGTTATTGTTGCCTTGTTGGCTGTGCCCTAGTTCATCTCCTGCGCGTAACATGGGGGTTCCGAGTGACAATAAAAGCAAGCTTAACAAATGTTGCTGACTCTGTTGGCGCTCAACAAGAATCTCCTCTGGGGCATTGAGCCCTTCAAAACCATGATTGTGACTGTTGTTGTGGTCGTGACCATCTTGATTGTTTTCATGATTAGCCTCGTTATGCTTGTGATTGAAACTGACAAGATCCCGTAGCGTAAAGCCATCGTGTGCGGTGATGTAATTAATGGAGACAAAACTAGAATGGTGAGGTTGAAAAAAGCAATCCCGTGAACCGGCTAATCGGCTTGCCAAGATGCCAATAGGAACATCCTGATGCAAAACAATGCGTCGGATATCTTCGCGAAAGCGGTCGTTCCATTCAGCAAAAGGGCTGGGAAATTGACTCAATTGATAGCCATCACTGGCGAGATCCCACGGCTCAGCAATCAGTTTCAGCTGATTGAGTATAGGGTCTTGAGTGATGGCATTGAGTAATGAAGCGTGTGAGTTAAATATTGGTGTTCTTCCAAGCACGCTGGCTAAGTCAAAGCGAAATCCATCAACATGGCATTCAATAGCCCAAAAATGCAGGCAATCCAACACCCATTGAATGGCAGCGGAATGGTCTAATTTCAGGGTATTGCCGCAGCCCGTCCAATCGAGATATTCCCCACGATGATTTAACCAATAATAGGTGGGATTATCTAATCCCCTAAAAGATAAGCAGGGTCCTGAGTCATCGAGTTCGGCAGTATGATTAAAGACGATATCGAGGATAACTTCGATACCTGCGCGGTGTAACGTCTTAACCATATTGCGAAATTCACTTAAGGGTGTAGAGCCTTCGAGCCCAGACCAGTATTGAGGTTCAATGGCAAATGGTGCGAGAGTGTTATAACCCCAATAATTCGTTAATTGACGGGCTTGTAAATGGGGTTCATCAAGATGAAATTGCACTGGAAGTAGTTCAAGTGCGGTGATCCCGAGATTCGTTAAATGCTGAATAATGCAAGGTTGAGCAATCGCGGCGTAGCTACCACGCAATGTTGAGGGAATATCAGGGTGTAATTGCGTGAGCCCGCGAACATGAGCCTCATAAATGACGGTGTTAGACCACGGGGTGTTGGGGCGAATATCATCTCGCCAGTCATAAGGCTCGTGATTAACGATGGAGTAAGGGGATTGCTTATCGGTTAGGGCTCGGCTGTAAGGATCAATCAGTAGGCAATGATGATTGAAACGTAATCCTATTAGCGGCACCCATTTTCCTCTGGCGCGGTACCCATAATGCAGACCCGTTTTTGCTCCAGCTAAATAACCGTGCCAAATGTGGTTATCCCCTTGATGGAGAGGATATCGAGTTTCGTCGCCGAAAGGGTTCAATACACAAAGATCAATGTGTTCTGCATGCTCGCTGTATACCGCAAAATTCACACCATGCTCATCAACATGGCTACCAAGAGGGTAAGGCTGACCTTGGTGAAAATTAAATGTCGTCATTAGTCTGCTCCCGTTTTAAGTACAAGGTGGCGAGAGGAGGGAGAACTAAATTCAGAGAATATTCTTTGCCATGAGAGGCAATTGCTTGGGTTGAAATGGCGCCTCGATTACCCACGTTACTGCCGCGATAATAATGGGAATCTGTATTGATGATCTCTTGATAATGGCCCGGATGGTGCACGCCAATACGATAATTATGTCGAACAATCGGGGTGAAATTTGCCACAACCAGAATTTCATGGTTGTTGGCATCTCGGCGTATGAAAGCAAATACAGAGTTTTGATGATCATCAACGACTAACCATTCAAAACCCCATGAAGAATAATCGAGCTGGTGCAGTGCGCGATAGCGGCGATAGCAATGGTTTAAATCACGAACAAGGCGTTGTACACCCGTGTGCCAGCCATCATGTTCGGGCTCTAATAGGTGCCAATCAAGACCTGTGTCATGGTCCCATTCTCGCTCTTGTGCGAACTCGCCTCCCATAAACAACAACTTTTTACCCGGATGCCCCCACATAAACCCGTAATAAGCTCGTAGATTGGCAAACTTTTGCCATGTATCACCGGACATCTTGTTCAGCAGTGACCCTTTTCCATGTACCACTTCATCGTGAGAAAGGGGTAAAACGAAGTGTTCATTGTGGGCGTAAAACATACCAAAGGTCATTTGTTGGTGGTGGTATTGGCGGTAGATTGGGTCAAGGGACATATAGCTGAGCGTATCGTGCATCCAACCTAAATCCCATTTAAAATCAAAACCTAAGCCCTGTTTTTTTACGGAACTAGTGACGAGGGGAAATGCCGTCGATTCTTCCGCTATCATTAGCGCATGAGGGCAATTTTCTTTGATGATTTGATTGGTATAGCGTAAAAAATCGAGAGCTTCGAGGTTCTCTTTCCCTCCCCATTTATTAGGAATCCATTCTCCCTCTTTGCGGCTGTAATCTCGATAAATCATCGAGCTAACCGCATCGACACGTAACCCATCAATCCCAAAACGTTCAATCCAATACAAGGCATTACCTGCCAAAAAATTAGCCACTTCATAGCGGCTGTAGTTATAAATCAGCGTATGCCAATTTTGATGAATGCCTTCACGAGGATCAGCGTATTCATAGAGTGCAGTGCCATCGAATTGCACTAATCCATATTCATCCGTGGGAAAATGCGCAGGTACCCAATCAAGAATGACCTTGAGGTGATATTGGTGAGCAGTTTGAATCAGATAGAGAAAATCATCCACGCTGCCAAAACGGTAAGTTGGGGAATACAATCCAATGGGCTGGTAACCCCAAGAGCCATCAAAGGGATGTTCGCTGATAGGCAAAAACTCAAGGTGGGTAAAGCCCATTTCGGCGACATAAGGAATGAGTTGTTCCGCCAATTGTCGATAGCTTAGCCAGCCATTATTGTGCTTGTGTCGACGCCATGAGCCTAAATGAACTTCATAAATAGAAATTGGTGCTGATAATGGTGCTGATGCCAAGGTCGACTGTGGCTGAATATATTTTTTAGGCAGTAAGGTCACCACGGATTCTACATGGGGAAACAGCACACTTTTTATCGCGTAAGGGTCTGCTTTTATTCGCCGATAGCCTCGGCTATCTTGCAGTTCATATTTATAAGATTGCCCAATCTGAGCCTCTGGGATGAACCGTTCCCAAATCCCCACCTCATGACGCAATACCATTGGATGAATATGTCCATCCCATTGGTTAAATTCTCCAATAACAGCAACACGTTGAGCATTGGGCGCCCAAACAGAAAAAATCACCCCATCAACACCGTCGAAGTTGATAGGGTGGGCACCAAGACATTCATAGGGACGTAGATGGGTGCCTTCTGCCAGTAGCCAACCATCTATGTCTCGAATGAGTGTGCCAAAGCCATCAGTGTGCTTGTGAATTGTTTGGGTCTCTGCGTCTGAAATATTCGCAGTACGACACCGTGAAGTTATTCTTGGAATAACGTCATAATTTTTATTTGGCAAATAAATAACCTTAAAAAAAGTAAAGTGAGCTGTTTAGACTTTACTTAAATTATTTAATTTGTATTTGATAGGCTTCACATATTTAGCTTTGGATTGAATTTAATTCCTTAAATAACAATGATTTAATTTGTTTTTTAATAGTATTATTAAGTTATCAATTAATAATATTCACCGTAATTAAAATCATTATTTTAGATATATCACCCGACTATGCGCTATTTCAAATTTACGGGTGAAAATATATCTTTAATTACACTGATTATGAGTGGGGTATTTAATTATTCACTTTTCTCTACCTCAAAAATTATTGATTGATAGGGTTGTAAGATAATTTGCTGATTGTGGTCGCTAATTGTCGCCATGTTATTTAAATGTACCTTAGCGTAATTTTGGCGAATAGGCTGAGGCTTATCACTAAAATTACAATAGATATCAATCGAGTGCGAATTTAGCGTTCGACGATAAGCTATCACGGATGCGGGGGCATCAATCGCTGAAAATTCACCGTCTACTAAAATGGGGCTAATGACGGAATGGCGGCGAAGGTGAATTAACTGTTGGTAAAATGCAAACAGTGAATCCGGCTCCTGTTGCTGAGCTGCGGCATTGATTTCAGGGTAGTTAGGATTGACTTTTAGCCATGGGGTTCCCGTCGTGAATCCAGCCTGTGATGCGTTATTCCATTGGAAGGGAGTTCGTGCGTTGTCACGGCTGCGTTGGTCAAAATACCTCATCATAGTGGGCTCGCTGTACCCTTGATGCTTGCCCCATTGGTAAAGTTTGAAGAGGTGGAGGTCATCGTGCTCATCTAAAGTCATTGGGCAGTTAGTCATGCCAATTTCTTGCCCCTGATAAATGAATGGTGTTCCACGCTGAGTCAGTAAGAAAGTGGCCAACATTTTCACCGCAAATGGATTTTTAGCATGCTGGTTTAGAAACTTATTCAGTGAGCGTGGCTGATCATGATTTTCTAAATAAGGCGCACCCCAGCCTACTTGCTGAGTTGTTAGCTGGCTGTTGAAAAATACGGGTTTTAAACGCTCAGCGGTGATTGGAGAAATGGAAAAAGGAGGCTGCTTTGCAATATCGAGGTCTGCAATACTAAAGTCGAATACCATGGAAAATGCGCCATCTTCACCGATATAGTCGACTAAGTCATGTGGAGGAACATCAATTTCGGCAACGGTCATGACATTGGCGGGATGGAACGTTTGGCAGGCGAGTTCCTTTAAAAAATCATGGATCCCTGGCTGATTGACGACCCAAGGAACTAAAGAGGCGGAACCATCTTCGCGATCTGCAGGGAATTGATGAGGTGAAAGTGCTTCAGTGGATTTTTTAATATTTCCAATGGCATCAATACGGAACCCTGCAACACCTTTGGCTATCCAACGATTAATCATCTGAATAATTTCTTTGCGTAATTGTGGATTTTCCCAGTTGAGATCAGGCTGCTCAGGACCAAACGAATTAAAGTACCAGCGCGTGCTATTGGGAACCTGCGTCCAAACAGGGCAATCAAAATACGTCCGTAAATTATTCGGAGGTGTAGGATGATCCCACTCGATAAATTGATAGTAACCTGCATACGGGCTTTGAGGATCGGCAAGTGCGGCTTTAAACCACGGGTGTTGGTTAGAAGAGTGATTGAGCACCAAATCTAATAGTATTTTAATCCCTCGCTGCGCGGCTTGACGTATCAGTTCATCAAGGTCGTCGTTATCGCCAAAAATGGGGTCGACACAATCATAGTTAGCAATGTCATAGCCATTGTCTTTCATTGGCGATTCAAAAATAGGGCACAACCAAATGACGTTAGCGCCCAAGAATTGGATGTAATCGAGCTTGGCGGTGATACCCGCCAGATCGCCGATGCCATCGCCATTATAGTCATAAAAGCTTTTTGGATAGATTTGGTATACCACAGCGGATTTCCACCATGCTTGAGTCATTTGCGTTCTCCTTAATCAAAACGAGGTAACAGTAAGGTGATTTAAATATAGGCAATGTGTGTTTTTGTGCGATACATCATTGTTTTTCGAAATGCAAATGCAAACTAATATCATTAGCGCTATGTTTCATGTAAGATATTCGCCATCTTCGGGTCATGGGTAACGTGGCTAACGATAATCACATTGAAAGGTGGAGGAATTTAGATGTTCGCAAAATCATTAGTTTCAGGGTTTGCCTTATTATCTGTTGTTGCATTAGCTGGCTGTGATGACGCTAAGCAAACACAAGGTGCGGCACCAACAACTGAGCAGCAAACAACAGAAAAGCAATCAACTGAAAAACAAACGATTGTCGTAGAACATGCTCAAGGCAAGACTGAAATTCCTAGCCACCCACAACGTGCATTTGTGATGAACATGGAAACGCTAGATATCATTGATGCGCTAGGTATTCCGGTAATTGGTGTCCCACAAACTAACGCCCATTTTCCTAAATTTTTAGAAAAATATAGCACCTCAGAATATGTTAATGGTGGAAGCTTATTTGAACCTGCATATGAAACGATCAGCAGTGCAAAGCCTGATGTGATCTTAGGTGGTAGCCGTGCTCGTGATGCTTACGATAAATTAAACGGTATCGCACCAACTATTTCTTTGGATATTGATAACAAACATTTTATTGATAGCCTGATTGAACGTACGACTCTGCTGGGTTCTTTATTTGGTAAAGAAGCCGAAGCGGATAAAGTCGTGACTGACTTCAAAAACAAAATTAATGATATCAAAGGTAAAGCCCCAAGTGCGGGTAAAGCCATGGTGATCTTAGTCAGTGGCGGTAAAATTTCTGCTTACGGTCCAGGTTCTCGTTTTGGCTTTATTTTTGATGTATTAGGTTTTGAACCAGCTTATGTCTTCACAGAAGATACTGGTCGTCACGGTAATATCGTGAATTCAGAATTGTTATTAAAACTGAACCCAGACTGGTTATTTGTGATTGACCGTGATGGCGCTATCGGTGCAAAAGATGCACAACCTGCTGCGGATGTATTAGACAACGCATTAGTGAGAAAAACGTCTGCATGGCAAAAAGGACAAGTAGCTTATTTAGATTCCTCATCAGTCTACATTGCGGGTGGTATCCAAACTTATTCCCAGTTAATGGATGATGTAAACAAAGCTTTAGAGAAGAACAAAACGAATTAATCAATGAAAACGCTTTATCTTTCTTTTGGTATTCTCGCGTTATTGGTATTAGCGGTATTAAGCTTGTTTATTGGAGCGGGTGACGTGTCACCCGTTTCGCTTTTCACCGATCCCGAGATGCAAGATATCTTTTTTGTGAGCCGAATTCCTCGCACTGCCGCGCTGATCCTCGCTGGGAGCGCCATGAGTGTCGCGGGGCTCATTATGCAGTTACTCACGCAAAACCGCTTTATTGAACCTTCCCTTGCCGGTACAACACAATCCGCAAGCCTTGGCTTACTGTTCGTGATGATCCTCTATCCAACGGCCTCTATCATGACCAAAATGGTGGTTGCGAGTGGTTTTGCGTTGTTAGGTACCGCATTGTTCATGCTGATTTTACGACGGATTATTCTGAAGTCCGCCCTGATTGTCCCTTTAGTCGGCATTATGCTTGGGGCTGTGATCAGCGCACTCACTATTTTTACCGCGTATTATTTTGACTTGCTTCAGTCTCTTAGTGCATGGATGAGTGGCGATTTCTCTAGTATTTTGCAAGGTCGCTATGAGCTGCTATGGCTGGTTGGTGGCTTGACACTGGCTGCTTGTTTAATCGCAGATAGCTTCACTGTGGCAGGTATGGGGCGTGAGTTTTCTGTTAACGTCGGCTTAAATTATCAAAAAGTCATGACCATCGGGTTATCTATCATTGCATTGATCAGTGGTGTCGTGGTGGTGGTGGTTGGCGCATTACCTTTCTTAGGATTGATCGTACCGAACCTTATCAGCTTAGTGATGGGGGACAATATTCGTAAAACTATCCCATGGATCTGCTTAGCTGGTGGTGGACTGGTGCTGTTATGCGACATTATTGGTCGCTTAATTCGCTATCCGTTTGAAATCCCTGCAAGCGTGATTCTAGGTGTTGTGGGTGCGGTTATCTTCCTTTATCTCTTGTTAAAGCATCAGCGTTATGGAAAAAGTTAATTCATTAAGTTTGCCCGTGAAGAGAACCTTCTCACCCATGCAGCGTATTGGTCTTTTGGCTGCGCTGTCGGTGCTGTCGATCATTCTGTATATGACCATTAATTTGGGCAGCAATTTAGCTTACATTCTGCCTCATCGTGGTTATATCGTACTGACGATGATTATTGTGGCGTTTGGCTCAGGTGTTTCGACGGTTCTGTTCCAGACTATCGCGAATAACAAAATTCTTACCCCGTCTATTATGGGTTTAGAGGCACTGTTTATTCTGCTGCAAACTATCTTTGTGTTTTATACCGATAGCTTCCCGGCATCATGGTTATTGAATATTGGTAAGTTTTTGCTGGAATCGTCGCTGCTCGTTATCTTCTCTGTGCTGCTGTATCGCTGGTTATTTATCTCCGTCAAAATGAATATCAACCTTGTTTTGATGGTGGGGATTATTCTCGGTACGCTGTTTCGTAGTGTGGCGACGTTGCTACAGCGCTTAATGGATCCTAATGAGTTTTCCATTCTACAAAGCCGGATGTTTGCGACATTCACTAGAGGTACGCCTGAGCTGATTCTCTTCACACTCGTGATTACGGTGATTGTGGGAATTCTACTCTGGCGCATGCGTTACTGCTTCGATGTGTTAGCACTGGGGCAAGCCAATGCGGTGAACTTAGGGATTAACTATCGCCAGCAAGTCACGGTCATTTTATTGCTGATTTCTGTCTTAGTGGCGATTTCTACCGCGCTAGTGGGACCACTAACATTTCTCGGGTTGATGGTAGCAAACTTGGCTTACTATATTGCAGGTAGTAGTCAGCATCGTTATTTACTGCCCGTCTCTTTCTTGCTGGGTGTCATCGCTTTAGTCGGTGGGCAGCTGGTTCTTGAATATGGATTAAATAAAGCCGGAACTCTGTCTGTGGTGCTGGAGTTTGTTGGCGGAATATTCTTTATTTATATGGTGTTAAGAAGGTTTTAGTATGATTGAAATTCATCAGATATCGAAAAGTTATCAAGATACTAAGGTCTTAGATAACGTCACTGCCAGTATTAAAAATAGTGGTGTTACTTCAATCATTGGTCCAAATGGTGCAGGAAAATCAACGCTATTATCGATCATTGGTCGCTTATTATCGGCGGACCATGGTTATGTCAAAGTAAACGAACTCGATGTGTCGACAACACCTAGTGACAAGCTTGCAACCTGCTTATCGGTGCTTCGCCAAGAAAACCAGTTCGCTAGCCGTTTAACGGTGGAAGAGCTGGTGGGTTTTGGGCGCTACCCATATACCAAAGGGCGCCTAACTCTGGATGATAAAAAGAAAATCGATGAGTCTTTGGCGTTTTTGAATTTAACCGAATTTCGTCATCGTTACCTTGATGAGTTATCGGGTGGTCAGCGCCAGCGTGCTTACGTGGCGATGGTATTATGCCAAGATACGGAATATGTGCTGCTAGATGAACCGCTGAATAACTTAGACATGAAGCATGCGGTGATTATGATGAAATTATTGCGCCGTGCTGCTGACGAGCTGGGTAAAACCATCATTCTGGTGATCCACGATATTAACTTCGCTTCCGTTTATTCGGATTATATTGTGGCGCTGAGAAATGGGCGTTTATCTTATCATGGTGCACCGGAAGAGATCATGAAGTCTGAGATTTTAGAGGAAATTTTTGATACGCCTCTTGAAGTCAAAGAGCTCGATGGGCAACGTATCGCACTGTATTACTAGTGATATCCGCTCCAATAGGCGATATTGGAGCGGTGTTTTATTGTGGCGGAATAGTAATATCTTCGTCGCTGTCTAATTCATCAAGTGGCTGAAGAATTTCCAAGCGTTTGATGCCATCTGCATTTACCACTAACCGAGCCAGCTCATTGTAAGCTTTTTTATTCATGATGACGCGGCGGCAAAGGTAGATATGGTAAACCTTCTCGCCAATGATGGCTGGCTCATCATCGTTAACCATTAACTCTTCATAGCTAATATCGATATATTTCAGGAAATCCGAAATATTGACCCGCGTAATATCCACAATGGAAGATTGAGTCTGCATAAACGCCGCGGAGTGGCTGTGCAGGGTTACATCTTTTCGATAATACAAAATGTCTTCAACCCGCTGCACATTGATCAAATTTACCCAGTGGGATTTTTGGCGCATCTCGTGAATGTCGGGTGAGAGGGTGCTCTCTTTTAGAAAACGGAATGACTCTTTACATATCCCGACGGGCTCTTTGACGCCTTCACGATAAATACGTAGCTGGCGGTCGGGTATCCAACGTTGGAACAAACGATACAGTTGTTCACGTCCAATCTCTTTTAAACGGTCTTTAAAGATATAACCAATGACCATTGCCAAGAATAAATTCGCGCTAAGTGCCCCATATTTTCCTTGCCACATAAATGCAATAAATGTAGCGAATACCATCGAAATTGCGGCGGCGATACCATAAATTGAGTGTAAAAGTAGAGGGAGTCCTCGCTTATGACGAATGTCTAAATAGAGGTAGCGGTTAATATATTTCTTCAGCAAATTGCGCCGATAGGTCACCATTTCTGCATCATTTTCATCGTGAGGAAAGTTATCGGGAGCCAGCTTTTTCAGATAACGCATTTCTTGATACCACAGATGACGAATTTCATCGCGCAGAGGAAGTTGTTTCTCTTTTAATAAATCGTGCAAGTAAAACAACGTGTAATGAGACATAAATTCATCGCAATACGCGAATGCGTTAGAGTGAATAATATTTTCAATCGGAGCGGTGTAAGTACTCAGTTCACGATAGCGCTTAAGCCCATGCTCAATGTCGGCTAATAACCCCGTTATGTACTCTTCAGTTTGCCTCTGCGCGTTTTGAGCGACCATTTTTAGCGTGAGTCTGACACTACGCTTAAAGGTAAGCGCGAAGCGTTTTAGGTGGTTTTCGTATTCATCTAATGTTGGGGGTAATTCTGGGTCGAGTCGCTCTAACCAGCTTTTTAATTCATCGACTAATCCATTCTCTGCGGGGATAGAGGACAATTGAACCGTAGGTGCCCGTAAACGAATATAGTTTTTTAAACTGCGCTGAAGGTTTGAGGCAGTGTAGAGATCAGGGTTAACTTGCATCGATGCAGGAAGAAAAAAGAAAGTCTCAACTTGGTATCGGATCTCTTTGGATTTTCGAGGAAAAAAAACCTGCTGTTTGATTTCAAACTGTTTTTTTCCATGGATCTTCAGAGATTCTTTAATCATATTCTTCCTACTGGTGCTCAGTATGCCCTAACTGTAAGTATATAGGCGGTGAATTCGATATAAGTATTTATCAAAGAAGAATAATAGTAATGGGAATAAAAGAGAAAGGAAACAAAAACGGCCGCTAAGGTTTACTTCCAAGCCAAAGCGGAAATAAATAGTCGGCCGTTTTAGGAATTCGTTGTCAGTTAAAAATTATTTTTTAGCTGCTGGACGAACTGCTGTAACTTCAATTTCCACTCTCCAAGCTGGGTTAGCCAGTTTAGCGACTTGGAAGGTAGAGCGAGCTGGCAGATTAGTCACTTTTTCAGTTTCATAGAACTTGTTGTAGCCAGCCATGAAGCCAGCGAAGTCCATAGTTCCTTTAGTTTCGTCACCACCCACTAAGAAAACTTGCATTTTAACAACGTCATTCATAGTCAGACCCATTTCTTTTAGGTTTGCTTGAATTTGGTTCAGGACGCTGAGTGTTTGCGCTTCGGTATTACCGTAAGATTCTAAAACGCCTTCTGGAGCATCTTTAGAGATTTTAGCAGGGACTTTTCCGCTCAGGAAGATGATGCTGTTACCTGCGCCGATTTCTACGGATTCAGCAATTGGAAAACCTTTAACTGGAACACGTTTCACATCATCTGCTGCATTTGCAGTTGCTACACCTAAAACTAAAGGTAAAGAAAGCAGTAAAGTTTTGTAGCTCATAATAACTCCATTATATATGTGAATAAGAACCTATTAAGACTGTTAAGTATTTAATAGGTTCAATTTAATAGTGTTTCGTCTTAATTAGTTAAAACGAGACAGTTTATAAGGCGTCGGATCGATAAAGGTTTTTTCATCCATTAACAATTCAGCCGTTAATCGACCAGCCGCCGGGCTTTCAGTCATACCCCAACCAGTCGCGGTATTGATAACCAGACCTGGGTATTGTTCAACTTTAGAAATGATTGGAATCTCATCATCAGTCGGAGAAACAGTGCCACCCCAACGCTCGACAACTTTAGATTCTTTAAATACTGGGAACTCTTTTCTCAGTCTTTCCAGCACGCCATCTAAATGTTCATTGTTTGGTGTGTTGGTTGCTGTACGGAACTCTTCAAATGGTGTTTTCTCGTCTAAGTTCCAAGATGTTGCCATTGTGAATGAGTTGAACAGGTCTTTACCAAGAGAGAATTCTAATGGTAATTCACCACCGCCTAATACGTGCAGGAATCTTGGCCCTAACAGGAAGCTGTCTTTCACGATAGAGCTGGTGAAGATACGTGGTGCAACTGCGTAAGTACCGTCTGCTTGTTCACGGAAGTGGATACCGTTTGGCAGGTGAACGTTACCTTTTGGTGCGCCTGGAACACCAGTAATACGCTGTTGAGACAGGTAAACGTTCAGAGTAGGGACATCAACACCTAAGTTACCCATGAACAGACGTGACCAGATACCACCAGTCAGAACGACTTGAGAGGTTTTGATTGCGCCTTTTTCAGTCACAACGTCAGAAATTTTACCGCCGGCGGTTTCTAAGCCACGAACTGCGCAATTTAGGTAAATTGGAATGCCAATTGATTTTGCGTAGTTAGCCATTGCTGGGGTAACAGTTTCTGGGTCAAGACTACCAGAATCTTCTTCAAAGCCACCAATTTTCCATGGAGTTTGAGCATCAACCAGACGATTAGCCAGTTCTTGACCTTCGATCATACGGGTTCTCAGCGGGGTATCGAAACCTGGGTTTTCAGACGCAGATTTGATCCACGCTCTTGAAACTTCCAGATCTTCTTCGCTTGAAGGAACTTCAACACGACCTTGAACGCGGTAGCTGGTATCAGCGCCGATTTTTTCGTTCATGCCGAGCCATTGAATTTTTCCGTAGTGGTGTAAAGGGAAAATAGCTGGGGAGGTTTTGTAGCTGATGATTTGGCTATATGCACGGCCAGATTGTTCACCGCCCACAACACCTTTTTCACAGATAACAACGTTTAAGCCACGTTCTTTCAGGTTAATCGCAGTCATGATCCCTTGAAGACCCGCTCCGATAACTACTGCATCAGCTGACGCAGGTAATTTACCTTCTGTACCAGCAACCGCAGGTACGCGAGACTGAGTAGATTCAAAACGACCTTCTCTGCGGATCATAGGGACAACAGCTGCGCCCCCAGCAATCACACCAGCAGCACCAACCCCTAATAATAGTTTTCTTCTCGAGATTTTCATCTATAACCTCAATAACAATCTTGTTTTTTATATAGTAAATAATTTCAAATTGAGATAATGATCTTATCATATATTTTGAAATTGTTAAGTATGGTTAGTACTTGTTAATAAATTTGAGTGAAATGTATGAATGAATTATTTGATCTGGTCAGTGTTGTTGGGGGTTTGTCGCAATTTGGCTTATTTTTTAAATAGCATAAATAGTGAAATTTAATTGTTAATGTCAGAAAAAGTGTACAGGTGTAAATAGATTTATTTTAGATAAGTTAATTATTTCGTTGGGTGGGTTGGAAAAATATTAAATAATCATTCTTAGTTGATTATGCTAAATTTTGATTAAGTCAGATTATTTTTTTTGAGACATAAAATAAATATTAAGTTAAATTTTTTAGTTATTTAATCATCACTTGATGTATTTTCAACCAATTAATTTATTTTTAATGAAAATGCATATTAACGACTCTTCTTCAGTGATTTCTTTTTTTTATGATATTTTTTGTTTGTATCTATATGAAAAATTTAACTTTAAATTTAAGTGCTCATTTTTTAGCACAATCGGTCAAATATATGTTAGATATTTTTACTGACTTTCCAGACTTAATCAAAATATGGAAAAAATCCAATTTCTGAGCATTTGGTTGCTAATTAATCACGTTTAATTTGGGATTATTGATCTGACTCACAGTAATATTTTTTTATGCGTAATTTCTGCATTTTCATTTTTTATATTGAAAGGAAATTTATTTTTCTATTTCGATTATTATTTGGTCGAATAAATTAATTAGGAAAATTTCGCTTTATTTCGCTATTTAACATTTGAGTACTTTTTAAACTTACAAAAAATTAGTTAATAAAATGTTAAATTGGTAAATGAAATTTTGAGTAACGAAATAATATATATAAGAGGAGGTGCCATTGGAGGGCTTATGGCAGGTAAAAATACCTCCTACCTTCGTCATGTGACGAATTTGGGAGGTATTTTTGACGTTATTGGCTCAATGCATCTGCTACCGCTTTAAAGCGGGCAAACTTATCCCGTAACTGTACGTGAGCCGCTTGGCTTGGCTGATATGCTGTGATTTTTGGGGTGCTGGATGAAATCGCAGCATCAAATCCAGTGTAATAGCCGGAGCCGACAGCGGCACATAGTGCTGCCGCTTGGCAACCTGATTGCTGAACATCGACAACTTCTAGTGGTAAATTGCTTGCATCACAGAACATCTGCATCCACAGCGCAGAGTTAGTCGGTCCGCCAGTAAAGCGGATAGCTTGAGTGCAATTATCGATACCTACAATACGATCTTGATGCAGTAGATGAGAGAACACTATTCCTTGGTAAATCGCGTAAGCGATATCCCCCTCAGTGTGATGAGAGCTTAAACCAAGCAATCCACCATGCAGGTTGCTGTGATAATTGGAACCATACAGCCAAGGGAAAAACAGGATGTCATTCTGCCGAGTTGCACCTTCCGCAACACATGCGTTAAGCACGTTATAATCCTGCAAGCGTTGGTTGAAAAAATGTCGTGTAAACCAAGCTAGATTACTGGCGGAGGTTGGGCTTCCTTCGTGGACAAAATAGGTGCCTGGAATACAATATTTTCCCCAAACATAAGGATAATCAGCAGGCATAATTTTGTCGAAAACCCGTGTTGAAATAGTCCAGGTTCCCGCCACTGCGCTCAGCTTATCTTTTTGGCTGACACCGGATGATAACGCCGCACCGACCACATCAAAGAAACCACCAAAAACGGGCGTGCCTTCTTGTAAACCGCAATCTTTGGCTGCTTGGGTGGTGACGCAACCCGCCGATTGTGCGGAGTTGATAACTGGTGCTAATTTTTCATTAGCTTCTTCAATGCCAAACAATTCACACAGTCTAGGGTCATAGCTGGATGTGGTTGGGTTATATAATTGGCTACCTGAAATATTGGTTTCTTCACAAGTGAGCTGGTCAGTCAACCGGTAACGAATATAGTCGTGAACCATTAAAACGTAGCGGCCATCACGGTAGCTATCGGGCTCATGTTGTTTTAGCCAATTCAGCAGTGCAACTGGGTGCGATGCCCACAGTTGCTGCAAGCTGAGTGGGTATGCTTGCTCTGCGGTGCCATTTTGATGCCATTGGTCAACAATCGCCTGTGCGCGGGAATCTGAAGAAACGATCCCGTTCCTGACGGGTTTTCCATGCTTGTCTAGCAAATACAACCCTTTGCCGTGAGAGGAAAAGCTCACTCCCGCAATTTGTGAGGCATGCAGCTGGCTTTTGACTATGGCCTCACGGATCACGCCGCAGGTGACTTGCCACAGTGTTTCCATATTGCGTTCACTGAACCCAGCTTGTGGGCTTTCTGTTGGGAAAGGATGCTCAGCCACGACAATCTCTTGACCATCAGGGCTGTAGATCCCCGCTTTGATAACGGTGCCTCCGAGGTCAACACCCATGAAAAATGTGCTCATTGTGTGCTCCTTAATTTCCCCAGCCCGCTTGTTGCATTTTATCTTCAATCCAATGGCGCGCCTTGATGATCTCAATCAGCGGTTCATCGGCTTTTTCCGTCCACATTTCAATTAAGAAGGTGCCACGATAATTGAGCTGCTTAAGCTGTTTGAACAGTGCTACAAAATCCACGCACCCTTCGCCGAATGGCACATCACGGAATTGACCTTTGCAACTGTCTGTTACGGCGTAGGTATCTTTCAGATGCAGAGCAACAATATTTTCGATGCCTTTGGTTAACTCGGCAGCCACATCACTACCCCAAGCGGTTAAGTTACCGACATCGGGATACACTTGGAACCATGGTGAGCGAATTTTATCGGCAAGGGCTTGCCATTTAGTAATCGAATTCATAAATGGTGTATCCATGATTTCGACGGCGCACATCACCTGAGAAGCCGCGGCAATTTCAGAGACCCATTTCATGCCTTCTTCAAAGCGGGCAATGGTGCCTTCATCTTGTTCTTCGTAATACACATCATAGCCAGCCAATTGAATAGTACGAATACCAAGGTCTTGTGCCAATTTGATGGCTTTTGTCATTAATTCACGAGCTTTTTGACGCGTATTTTCATCATGGCTACCAAATGGAAAACGGCGGTGACCAGATAGACACATAGTTGGAATGCGTACCTGTGTTTTCTGGATAGCGGCGACAATTTCAAGGCGTTGTTCCAAGCTCCAATCTAAACGCGCTAAACGCTCATCCGTTTCATCAACAGACATCTCAACAAAATCAAATCCAGCGGCTTTCGCAATAGCTAATTTTTCGCTCCAGCTGCTGTGCTTTGGAAGGGCTTTTTCGTAGATACCAATCGGATTTTTTCGTGAAGTATTCATCTGTATTCCCTGTCAGTTAATTTTGTACGGATGCTTTGTTGAGACGCTGATTACGTGTCATTGCACGCTTAGCGCTCCATTTTTCTTTAAAGAATTTGAAGGCGAGTGCGAGGATTAAGGTGATGCCCCAAACGGCAAGGTTGAAGTGTAAGCTGACGCCTAGCAGGCTTAGACCCGTTGCTATCACTTGCAAAACAAGCAGTGCACAGAATACACGGCTGACTTTTCCGACGCCGCCAAACGGGTTTGTACCGCCCAAAACAATGGCTAAAATAGTCAGCAGTAAATAAGAGTCACCGTAGCCCATACGCGCGGAGTTAAAACGCGCCATCATGATCAGCCCTGCTAACACGCACAGCAAACTGGAAATGGTATAGATGGCAATCATTACGCGGTCGGTACGCACACCACTGAACCAAGTCGCATTGATGTTGCTGCCGCTCATGTAGATATTTTTCCCAAGGCGTGTACGTCCTAAGAAAAGCGCTAAAATAATCGCCGTCACAATGAAAATAATCATGGCAATAGGCATCCCGAAGACAGTATCAGAGCCAATTGCGCGAACGATTGGGGGCATGCCGCTAAGCGCTGCGCCTTTTGTGAGATAAACCCCAATACCACTGATAATCGTCATCGAGCCGAGAGTCACCAAAATAGGGTGCGCCCCAATATGGGATATCATCAATCCAGTGAGGCAACCAATGATCACCGCAATGACGGTTGCACCGATTAACGCAAAAACCAACCACATTAGCTGTGTGCCCGTACCCGCATCAACAGGCAGGTAGTTGATAAACACCCAAGCCATAAATAAGCCCGTTAAGTTGGCGGTGCTAATAATGGCGAGGTTTAGCCCACCGCTTAGCATTGGAACAAACATGGCGAAGGTCAGAAGACCTAACTCTGGCAATTGAAACGTAATACTTAAAAAGGTATTTTGTGTAAAAAAGTGCCCTGGCATGGCGATACTAAATGCCGCAATCGCGATAAGAAAGATTGAAAGCAGTCCGATAACAGAGCCATCAATTTTAAAAAAATCTTGTTTTTTCATGGTGATATTCCTGTTAAACAAAGCCTACGTCCGTCTCTTTACGCTTTTTGTAGTGAGTAATACAAATGGCGATAAGAATAACCATCCCGATAACGATATTGACGAAGTAGTTAGAAACCCCGATCAAGTTCAGACCGTTTTTCAATATACCGATGAGGAAAACGCCCATGAGGGTGCCTATCACACTCCCTCGGCCACCGGATAAACTTGCGCCCCCTAATACCGCCGCTGCAAGTACATCCAATTCCCCACCAACCAGTGCACTTGGAACAACTTCACTCATGCGGTAGGTTTGCAACATGCCGCCAATCGCCGCCATAGCACCAAGATAGCCGTAAGCAAACAGATAGATAACCCAAACACGGATACCAATACGTGAAGCCGATTCTTGGCTACCACCAACCGCGTACAGTTGGCGCCCAATGTGGGTTTTGTTCATGAGAATCCACGTTAAAAACGCGATGCCTAGCATCACCACGAGCGGTAAGCCTATTTGGTAATATTCACCATCCACTTCAAAAGGCAGGATGGTCACAGGATCCACCCACCAATCCGGTAAGTCGTAGATACTGTGCCCGTTGGTTAGCCACATCAGCATACCGAACAGTAAAGATTGCATACTGATGGTGATAATGATCGACACTACATTGAGGGAGTAGATCAAAATTGCATTGATCAAACCAAAGGTAATCCCGATCACGATGGCGAGAGCAATGCTAAGCGTTGGGCTTTCGAGTAAACCTTGTAGTAAAAAAGTGGCAATCACATATTGGACAACCGAGGCAACGGCGGCGAAGGAAATATCAATTCCTCCGGTGACCAGTACCACGAATAGACCTAGCGCAAAGATGCCCGTGACCGCATAGCTTTCACTTAAGTCGAGCAAGTTTTGAATGGTAAGAAATTGTGGGCTCATTAAGGTGAAAAATACCACCATCACGAGGATCACCCAGATTAACCAGCCTTCAACAGACTGTGGACGAAGTTTTTGCCAATTAGTCATTGATGATTTCCTCCAATTGTTGCTCAGTCATGGAATCCGTCACAATTTCTTTGACGATAGATCCTTGCTTCATATGTAAAATGCGATCGCAGTTGTAAAAGGCTTCGGAAGCTTCATCCGTGATCAACAAAATGGCGATCCCAACCCCAGAAAGGCGATGGATCAACTTATAAATACTGTCTTTTGCACCAATATCGACTCCCACGGTTGGGGCATCGAGGATCAACACTTTGGGGCGAGTTAGGATCCATTTAGCGAGCACCACTTTTTGCTGATTTCCCCCCGATAAGGTGGAAAGGGCATTGTTGGGATCCGTGACCTTAATATCTAAATCCGCAATCCACTCTTGAACGATTTGTTGGCATTTTTGCTCGTCAATTAGATGCAGAGGGGTTTTCAAGCGATCTAAAATGGAAATTACCATGTTATCGGCGATTGACTGCTGCAAAATGGCACCAAGGGTTAGCCGGTCTTCAGAGACATAGCCAATGCCATGCTTGATAGCTTGGGCATTGCTTTTGAAGATAATCGGTTTGCCTTCTACTCTCATTTCGCCGCTATCGGGGCGCGTGATCCCAAAGAGAGATAGCGCGAGTTCAGTTCGACCAGAGCCTAATAACCCACATAGTCCAAGCACTTCACCTCGTTTCAGCGAGAGGGAAATATTCTGATATTGCCCTTTACGGCTGAGGTTCTTCAGCTCTAGAACCGTATGAGTTTCTTCCGCGTTATTCGGTAACTTACGTTCATGTACAATGTCGAGTCCCGTCATCAACTCAGTGATTTTTCGGGTGGTGAGATCCTCTGCTGGCCACGTCCCCATTTTTTGTCCATCGCGGATCACTGTGATGCGATCTGAGATTTCTTTCACTTCTTCTAATCGGTGACTCACAAAAACGACGGTGATGCCCTTATCTTTTAAATAATTCACCGTGGAGAGAAGTTGATTTACTTCTGTGCGTGTCAATGAGGCAGTTGGCTCATCCATAATCACTAAGCGAGCTTCTGCCACGAGCGCACGGCAAATAGCGACTTGTTGGCGCTGTGCGATAGGGAGGAACTGTACTGGTGTGTCTGGGTCGATCGTAAATTCAAGTTCTTTGAGGATTTGTAGCGCTTTTTCCCGAATTTTTCCCTTTTGGAACCAACCAAAATAACCGTTTAGGTTTAGCTCAAAAGCGATGTTTTCAGCCACCGTTAAATTAGGGAATAGAGATAAATCTTGGTAGATAACTTGTACGCCAAGCTCTCTGGCTTTGTCCGGCGTTAAACGGGTGTAGCGCTTGCCATCGATTTCAATTTCGCTACCTTCATCGGGAGCGTAAACGCCGCTGATGGTTTTGATTAATGTGCTTTTTCCGCAGCCATTGGTGCCCGCTAAACAGTGAACTTCACCTTTGTTCAGCGTTAAGTCGATATTGCGTAATGCACGATGACCACCAAAGCTTTTGGAAAGATCCCGTAATGTGATGAGAGGGGAGTTTTTTTCGGCTGTCATAGTGGAGTCCTGGTGTTGACTGTGTCGTCATATTCAGAGCGACAACAAACGCCATAACTGACCTAAAGGGGGAAAAGTCACGACGTTGTTGTCACTTAAACTATGTGGAACAAAAGAATACTGTTATCGTATTTTTATTATGTAGAGCGAACTTACAGACCGACTTCAACCAGCTTTTTGGTGTTTTCAATATTTAGGTTAACGGGCTTATCACTGAGGATCGTGTTGCCACTGACTTTGATCTCACCCATATCACCAATGCTCACGCCATCTTTGATCTCTTGACCATTCATCATTGCGGTAGCCACTTGAACGAAGACTTGACCGGCTACTTTCGGGTTAGAGATATAGCCTCCATCAATCGCACCCTTTTCTAATAATTTAATGCCTTGACCTGGAGTGAACGTACCAAATACACAGGTTTCTGCATTTTTACGGCGTTTGTCGATAGCACGTCCTGCACCGATAGGACCTTGTGAACCAAATGACATGATGCCTTTCAGGTCTTTATGCTTGGAGAGCAGGTCGTTTGCAGTACGCATGGAGTCATCAACGGATTCTGCAACCCCGAAACGATCATCGACCATTTGCATTTTTGGATAGTGTGCTTTTTGGTAAGCGATAGCAGCATCAGCCCATTCGTTCACTAATGGCACTGTTAAGCTACCAACGAACATGGCGTATTTACCTTCTTCACCCATGCATGCAGCCATATCTTTCATATGGTTAGCCCCCATGCTTTGGGTATCTAATAATTCGAAATCCCAATCTGCATTTTTTTGATTTGGTGATTCGTGAGTGATCACTTTGATGCCTGCTTCTTGGGCACGTTTTAAAACAGGCTCAAGCACTTTTGCATCATTAGGAACAACACCGATGACATCGACTTTCTTCGCGATCAGATCTTCAATTGCACGAACTTGTTCAGCAGGGTCGGCGGTTGTTGGACCAACTTGAAATGCATTAACACCCAGTTTTTGACCTTCTTCGGTGATCCCTTGTTCCATTACGTTGAACCAAGGAATACCACCAACTTTCACCACGACACCCATAGTAAATGGCTTCTGCGCTTTCTGAGATTCAGCCATTGCCACGTTGGAAAATAGTGCTGCGCCCATTAAGCAAGGTAAAACTAATTTTTTCATATTCATCGTTATATTCCTCAGAGATGATGCGCATATGTAGCCATGCTCATCAACATAGGGTTAATGTTTTGTTTAATTAGATAGATATAATTAATTTCTATTAATCGTTAATTTAATTAATAGGTTTTTTTGCTGCCTGGTGTAATTCATTTATTTAAAATAAAACAAAATGCTTAATTCACTGACTTACGCTGCTACTATGATGTATATAAAGATTACTTATCACATTCAATAATGTTTAATTTTGGAAATGTTTGCTTAAAGTTTTTGTCATTTAGTTTATTTGTGATTAACACGTTAATATCATTTAAGGTACAAACTTGGCTAAATGCATATTGGTCTAATTTATTATTATCAGCTAATAACACACAGTTCTCAGAAACCTGAATCATAATACTTTTTAATTTGGCATTTATTTCGCTACCATCGCGCACGCCAGTCTCTATATTGAATCCTTGGCACGATAAAAATAACGTTTTAATTTGAAAACTACGGATAATACTTTCCGATATTGGACCATGAAAATCATCATGGCGTTCTGAGTATTCCCCACCAATTCCAATGACTCGGACGCGATCTCGACACGCAAGAGCTTGAATAATTTTGACGGAATTCGTAACCACCGTAATATCGATATCCGGTATTTGCCTCGCGAGAAACCAGCAAGTGCTGCTGTTATCCATCATGATGCAATCACCGGGTTGGATAAATTTCAGTGCGGCTTTTGCTATTTTCATTTTCGCATCCGGATTCTCTTCCGTTCTTTTGCGAAACGATTCTGCGCCATCCACCATTTGACTGAGTTTGACCGAAGAAGGCATGACACTCAGTACTGGAGTTTCATCTTGTTCAGTAGCAACGGCACCGCCGAAGCTGCGGAGCAGACGTTTTTCTCGTTCAAGCGCCGTTAAATCACGACGAATAGTTTCTTGAGAAACGTGACAAAGCAGGGCTAAATCGCGCACTAGTGCTGAACCATGCTGTGAAACATGAGAACAAATTAATCGATGGCGTTCAGCTTGTAACATCTCAAGACTCCTATTCTTTCCATGATATGCATTGTGCCTGCGTTGATTTTTTTTTGTCGTGACTCGACTCATGTAACGGTGGAGAGAAATAAACAAAGCTATTTATAGAGATATAAGTCACCTTTTTAATGAAAGTTAATTATATGCTTTCATTAAAATGGTTATTTAGATCACCAAATATAGCGATGTGTAGGCAAAAACCAGACGATGCTTTAATCAACTTCATCAAACTCGGTCATTTTTACTAGGGCTATTTTTGTTTTAGTTTGACTGAGTATGACCGACTGTGACTGAAATTCATGGTTTTGTTAATGATTTGTAAAGTTACGAGCTTTTTAATTCGGCTAAATCTGTTTACCTTAATACCAGAACATCCTCTGTACATCGGCAAAAAAAGAGACAACAAAATAAGTTTTTGTCGTTGATATTCATAGCTATTTTCAAATTTTATTTTCACACCTGGGGAGGTAATCATGCTGGAGAAATTAAAACAGCAAGTTTTTGAGGCTAATCTTGAATTACCAAAACATAAACTGGTGACGTTTACTTGGGGTAACGTTAGCGGGGTAGACAGAGAAGCAGGCTTAATGGTGATTAAACCTTCAGGGGTGGATTATGAAACCATGAAAGCGGATGACATGGTCGTTGTGTCATTAAGCTCTGGCGAAGTGGTTGAAGGTAAATATAAACCGTCATCCGATACTGATACCCATCTAGCGTTATATCAAGCATTTCCAGAGATTGGTGGCATTGTTCACACTCATTCTCGTCATGCGACTATTTGGGCTCAAGCGGGGCTACCACTGAGTGCCTTAGGTACAACACATGCCGATTATTTTTACGGTGAAATCCCTTGTACCCGTAAAATGACCGAAAGCGAAATTGCTGGGGAATACGAGAAAGAAACAGGGCATGTGATTATTGAAACATTTAAACAGCTCGGTGTATCTGCAAAGGATATTCCAGCAGTATTAGTGCATAGTCATGGTCCTTTTGCTTGGGGTAAGGATGCCCATAATGCTGTTCATAATGCAGTGGTATTGGAAGAAATTGCCTACATGAACTTATTTACTCGTCAATTGACACCTCAAATTGGTGATATGCAGCAAGAGCTGTTAGATAAACATTATTTACGTAAGCATGGGAAAAATGCCTATTACGGGCAAAAATAGTTTTTATTTTTAAATTGATAATTTAAAAGAGATTCTTTTTATTGTTAATTGATTGCTAAAGTTGTTTTTCATTTAATTGAAATTTTAGCTCATTCATTTTTCATCTGTTCACCATGCAAAAAGCCACGGAAATATTTTCGTGGCTTTGTCGTGCAAAAAATATTTTTATCGGGGTATAGGGTTAAATTGTAAGTCGGTTTAAACTGGCGCGGTGTATTGGTGACACTGAGTGGAAAGGACATGTCTAATCGATTACTTTTTCTATTTTTGACCTTTTTCGTTAATCTTTTTTCTGTTTCACATGCTGCAGATATAAAAAATAATAATTTAATCATCAGCGGTTCAAAAGCTATCAATCTTGATAATTGGGAGCTTGTGGATGTACCGCCTAAATTGATTCAGACAAAAGTCCCAGAAAATATCTTTGCTGTTGTTGGTGGTCAAATGCGAGTTGTAGGGGAAATTAATCCGGATACGGGTTTTTACGCCTATAGCCCGAATGGCGACTATAATGCTTTACAGTTTGGTAATGATTTTGCCTATGTAAAAAACACCCAAATATCCAAAAAGAAACCTCGAAATATTCCTGAGGATGACCGATTAAATGACTTAAAGAATCCGGTCTATGACTATTTGATTACAAGCCAAAAAACACCAGTATACAGCGCAACTGATGAGAATTCTCGGCAGATAGCCTCGTTATGGGAAAACTTACGTTATCCGGTACTCGCGCGGATGATCAAAACCGATGAAGATGGTGATAAAACATCGTGGCTAACGATTCGTATAGGTGATCGCCTTGGGTATGTCCGTTTAGATGATGTTGCCATAGATAAAGGCATTCCTATTTTAACCTACCACCATATTCTCAAAGATAGCGAAAATAAAAACTTTCGCCATACATCGACGACCACCTCTGTTGAGGCATTCCGTGAACAGATGAATTACCTCAAAGAGATGGGATACCAAACGCTATCTTTAGACGATGTGGAAGGGTATTTAAATAAGAGTGCAAATTTGCCGGGGCGAGCAGTGGTATTAACGTTTGATGATGGACTGAAATCAGTGTATCGCTATGCGTTGCCTATTCTAAGAGAAAACCAGCAGCAAGCGACGCTGTTCGTGATTTCTTCCCGTATTAAAACACAGCCACAAAAATGGGACCCAGATTCTCTGCAATTTATGAGTAAGCAGGAAATTAAAGAGAGCCAAGATGTGTTTCATATTCAGTCTCATACGCACTTTTTGCATCGCTTAGATAACCGTAATAATCCGATTATCTTTAGTCGTAAAGAGCATACGATAATGTTGGATTTTAAGCGTTCAATGAAAGCTCTTGCTAAGTTTGAACGAGACCAGCGTTATTTAGCCTATCCATTTGGCGCTTATAACCAAACGGCAATTGAGGCAGCGAAAGAGGCAGGTTTGCATATTGCGGTATCAACTATTCAAGGCAAAGTTAAACTTGGCGATAACCCCTACGCATTAAAACGATTATATGCCTATAGCACTGACCCTATTAGCAAATTTGCATTGATGGTAGGCAATAGCGAGCAGGATGTGGTGAATAAGAACGTGGTCGTTGATAAGTAGAGAATCGATAAGTAGAAAGCTGATAAATAACGATTGGTTAAGATAACAGGGTGAGCAAAATGATTATTGCTCACCCTTTTTTAATTATTTAACACATTTCTTGCAAGAGTCATTTTGGACAATATCAAAGAAGTTATTGCCTTTATCATCCACTAGAATAAATGCAGGTAATCCTTCCACTTCCATTTTCCATACGGCTTCCATACCTAGCTCTGGGTATTCGAGACAATTTAAGCTTTTCACAAATTCTTGCGCCAAAATCGCCGCAGAGCCGCCAATGCTACCAAGATAAAAACCGCCGTGTTTTTTACACGCATCGGTGACTGCTTGAGTTCGGTTTCCTTTTGCTAGCATTAACATGCTGCCGCCATGGGATTGGAAGAGGTCAACGTATGGATCCATACGGTTTCCGGTGGTTGGACCTAAAGAACCTGACACCATGTCCTCAGGTTTTTTCGCAGGGCCTGCGTAATAGACCATATGATCTTTAAAATATTGTGGTAGCTCTTCACCATTATCTAAGCGCTCTTTGAGCTTGGTATGGGCGATATCGCGAGCGATGATCAGTGGACCACTGAGGGATACACGGGTCGACACAGGGTGTTTACTCAACTCGGCCAAAATATCTTTCATTGGGCGGTTGAGGTCGATATGAACCACGGTTCCTTCTGTCTGATGACGCATCGATTCAGGGATATATTGCGCTGGATTATGCTCCATTTTCTCCAGCCACAAGCCGTCTTTAGTAATTTTTGCTTTGATATTGCGGTCAGCGGAGCAAGAAATAGCTAAACCGATCGGACAAGAAGCGCCATGGCGAGGCAAGCGAATGACACGCACATCGTGGGCAAAGTATTTACCACCAAATTGCGCACCAAAGCCAAGATGGCGTGACGCTTCTAATAACTCATTTTCTAGCTCAATATCACGGAACGCACGACCATACTCATTACCTGTCGTTGGCAGGTTATCATAGTATTTTGCTGAAGCCAGTTTGGCTGTTTTCAGCGTGGTTTCTGCAGAAGTACCGCCGATAACGAATGCGATATGATAAGGTGGGCAAGCGGTTGTCCCTAAGTTTCTCATTTTCTCAATTAAGAAGTTTTTCAACTTAGCTGGGGTCAGCGTTGCCTTAGTTTCTTGATAAAGGGCGGATTTATTTGCAGAGCCGCCGCCTTTGTTAACAAACAAGAAATGGTATTCATCACCCGTGGTGGCAAAAATGTCAAATTGCGCTGGCAAATTCGTGCCTGTATTGACTTCGTTGAACATATCCAGCGGGGCATTTTGCGAAAAACGCAGGTTTTCGCGTTGGAAAACGTTATAAATACCTCGAGAGAGGTATTCTTCGTCATCACAGCCAGTCCAAACTTGTTGACCTTTTTTCCCGACTACGGCAACAGTTCCCGTATCCTGACAGTTTGGCAGAATACCTTTCGCAGAAATCTCGGCGTTACGCAGTAATTGCAGGGCGACATACTTGTCATTCTCGCTCGCTTCAGGATCGTGCAAGATAGCCGCTACTTGTTTTTGGTGGGCTGGTCTTAAAAAGAACTGGGATTCATAAATTGCATGTTCAGCAAGAAAGGTTAAAGCCTCCGGCTCAATTTTTAACATTTGCTTCCCAGCAAATTGCTCTACAGAAACATATTTATCAGAGACTTGGTAATATTCGGTTTTATCCTCAGATAACGGATAAGGTTCTTGGTAAAAAAACTCTTTATTAGCCATTTTGCTCACTCACATATCAATTTTAGCGGAAAATATAAAAAATAAATTATTTATAGGCTTTTTGTTCTAAATGCCGCTTGTTTTGTCAGGCGGGATAATCGTTTATAGGGATAATAGTCTGAATGCAATTAGAATAATTACCCATTATATTCAAAGGGATGTAAAAGAAAATATGACTTTGGTTAAACTTTTCCGAGAAACTCAAATTCAAATTCAAAGTATGAAGTTAATCACATAATTTAATTATGGGTATTAGATTTAACTATTTGTTATTCATGTTATATCTAGGGTGTTAATTTAGATTTTATGCATTCAATTTTTCCATAAATATCATGCTAGGTTAGCTGATTCATTAATCATTCATGGTTTATTAGCATTTAGAAAATAATAAATAAAATGCAGCACAAGGATTAAATAAAAAAGAGTGATTATTATTACTTAGATAAGTTATCTTAATCATCAATAAGCTCGGTAATTAATATAACCATTTGAATGCATTGTGTTTTTATGGTTTTATTATTTTAATTCTTATAATGAAAAATGATAGTTAAGCGGAAAGCTATGAAAAATAGGGCAATGTCACTTATTTTCATCATAAATCGCTTTTATTTGTTTTAAATTCATAATGAAAGGCAAACAAAGTGTTGAAAATGGCTTTCAATTTTCATTAACAGTGTTTATTATGCAGCCCTTATAGTTTTATTAAAATGGCGCTACTGGTTTTGGGCTTTGCTGGGGATCTTCCTGGGGGCTTAACAGTCTTTAACGGTGGCGGTTCTATCTGCATTATTCCTAGGGATAGAGTGTATTATAAATGACTGAGACAACTTCTCTCACACCACTCGTCGAATTAAAATCTTTAAATAAAGGTTTTGATGGCAAACAAATTATTTCTGAGCTTGATCTCACCATCCGAAATGGCGAATTCTTAACCATTTTGGGACCTTCTGGTTGCGGTAAAACGACAGTTTTGCGTCTGATTGCTGGATTAGAAGATGTAGATGACGGTCAAATTATTCTTGATGGTCAGGATATTACAGATATTCCTGCGGAACAGCGTTTCGTGAATACTGTATTCCAAAGCTATGCATTATTTCCTCATATGACCGTATTTGAAAATGTCGCATTTGGCTTGCGTATGCAAAAAACGCCGAAAGCTGACATTCAAAAACGTGTGGAACAAGCCTTGCATATGGTGCAATTGGCTGATTTTGCAGAGCGTATGCCGAATCAACTTTCCGGTGGTCAACAGCAACGTGTGGCAATTGCCCGTGCAGTCGTGAATCGCCCGAAAGTACTGCTTTTGGATGAGTCCTTATCGGCGCTGGATTATAAACTGCGTAAACAGATGCAAAATGAACTGAAAGCCTTACAGCGCAAGCTCGGTATCACGTTTATTTTTGTGACCCATGACCAAGAAGAAGCACTCGCGATGTCTGACCGTATCATTGTGATGCGTGAAGGCAAAATTGAGCAGGATGGCACGCCTCGTGAAATTTACGAAGAGCCAAAAAACCTGTTTGTTGCTAAATTTATCGGTGAAATCAATATTTTTGATGCAAAAGTATTGCATCGTATTGATGAGCAAAGAATTCGTGCCAATGTTGAAGGGCATGAATGTGATATTTTTACCGATTTATCGGTCACCGAAGGTCAGCATTTAAACGTTTTACTGCGTCCCGAAGATTTACGTGTCGAAGAAGTTAACGATGCCGATAATCATCCTGGGCTGATTGGTTACGTACGAGAACGTAACTATAAGGGTATGACGTTAGACTCAGTGGTTGAGATGGAAGATGGCAAAATTATTATGGTCAGCGAGTTTTTCAACGAAGATGATCCTGATGTCGACCACTCGCTTAACCAAAAAGTTGCAGTGACTTGGGTTGAAAGCTGGGAGGTAGTTCTGGATGATCATTCGTAAGCATAAAATCTTGCAGAATGTGATTATCACCGGCGTTGTCGCTTGGCTGCTACTCTTTGTTTTTCTGCCAAATTTAATGATTATTGGTACCAGTTTCTTCACACGCAGTGATACGAATCTGGTGGATTTGGTCTTCACTTGGGACAACTATATCCGCTTGTCGGATCCGATGTATGCCCAAGTGATGCTACATTCATTAAATATGGCGTTAATCGCCACATTTTTCTGTCTTGTGATTGGCTATCCTTTTGCGTTTATTTTGGCAAGGTTGCCTAAACGCATCCAGCCGTTAATGCTGTTTCTGCTGATTGTGCCATTTTGGACTAACTCATTGATTCGAATCTATGGGTTAAAAGTCTTTTTAAGTACCAAGGGGTATTTGAATGACTTTTTACTGTGGGTTGGCATTATCGATAAGCCGCTGAAATTAATGTATACCCCAGAAGCGGTGGTATTGGGCTTAATCTATATCTTATTGCCATTTATGGTAATGCCGCTCTATTCCAGTATTGAAAAGCTGGATAAATCCTACTTAGAAGCGGCGCGAGACTTGGGCGCCAATAAATGCCAAACTTTTGTGAAGATTATTATTCCACTGACCATGCCGGGAATTATTGCGGGCTGCTTATTAGTGTTGCTGCCAGCAATGGGGCTGTTCTACGTGGCGGATTTAATGGGCGGGGCGAAAAACCTGCTGATTGGTAACGTCATTAAGAGCCAGTTCTTGAATATTCGCGATTGGCCGTTTGGGGCGGCAACCAGTATTTTCCTCACGGTGATGATGGGGCTGCTACTGTATGTGTACTACCGAGCTGCTAAGCTTTTGAATAAAAAGGCGTATGAAGAATGATCGGACGTATTTTGCGTGGTGGCTTTATGACCACCATCTACGCGTATCTTTATATTCCAATCATTATTCTGATTGTGAACTCATTCAATGAATCGCGTTTTGGGATCCAGTGGCAAGGCTTTTCGACTAAGTGGTATGAGTTACTGAGCAATAATGACAGCTTGCTTGAGGCGGCTGGGCATTCATTAACAATGGCGGTACTTTCAGCGACATTTGCGACAATTATCGGCACATTAACCGCTGTGGCACTCTTTCGTTATCGTTTTAGAGGCAAGCCTTTTGTCGGCGGAATGCTGTTTGTGGTCATGATGTCTCCTGATATTGTGATGGCAATTTCGTTGCTGGTGCTGTTTATGATCCTTGGGGTTTCATTAGGTTTTTGGTCACTGCTATTTTCACATATTACTTTCTGCCTGCCTTTTGTGGTGGTGACGGTGTACGCCAGATTGAAAGATTTTGACGTGAAAATGTTAGAAGCCGCCCGAGATCTTGGCGCTGGGGAATTTACGATTTTACGTAAAATCATCCTGCCATTAGCATTACCCGCCATTGTTGCTGGGTGGTTACTGAGCTTCACTTTATCGATGGATGACGTGGTGGTCTCTTCCTTTGTGACGGGTCCAAGTTATGAAATCTTACCGTTAAAAATTTACTCGATGGTTAAAGTGGGGGTCTCCCCTGAAGTGAATGCATTAGCAACGGTCTTGTTATTAATGTCGTTGATTTTGGTGTGCCTCAGCCAGTGGGTGATGCGCGACAAACACGGTAAAAATGCGGTGGCTAAGCCATCAAAACGTTAAGTTGTACTTGGTGGGTGCTGTCAGCACCCAATTTTTCCATGCCATCAGGCGAGAGGGTAGGCTTTAGCGAAGCCTATTAAGATAGATAAAAAGCACTTTGTTGAGGGAAAATCAGTGATGAAAAAATGGTCCTATCTGCTAGCCGCAGGTTTAATGGCTGCAAGCATTGGCACGGCAACAGCCGCTGACGATAACAAAAACGTACTGTATTTCTATAACTGGACAGAATATGTTCCCCCCGGTTTATTAGAGCAATTTACTAAAGAAACTGGCATCAAGGTGATTTACTCCACCTATGAATCAAATGAAAGCATGTACACTAAATTGAAAACCTACAAAGAAGGGGCTTACGATTTAGTGGTGCCATCGACTTATTTTATCGACAAAATGAGTAAAGAAGGCATGTTACAAAAGATTGATAAGTCACAACTGCCTAACTTTAAAAACCTCGATCCAAACCTTATCCACAAAGAGTTCGACCCAAATAACGATTACTCAGTACCTTATATTTGGGGGGCAACGGGTATCGGGATTAATGGTGATGCGGTTGATCCGAAATCTGTTACCTCTTGGGCGGATTTTTGGAAGCCGGAATATAAAAATAGCTTGTTGATGATGGATGATGCTCGTGAAGTGTTCCAAGTCGCGCTGACAAAATTAGGCTATTCCGGTAATACCACTGATCCAAAACAGATCGAAGAAGCGTATAACGAGCTGCAAAAATTGCGACCAAACATTCTGGCGTTTAACTCAGACAACCCTGCGACTCCGTACATTGAAGGGGAAGTGGATGTGGGTATGCTGTGGAACGGCTCCGCATTTGTCGCGAGACAAGCAGGGTTACCGATTGAAGTTGTGTGGCCAAAAGAGGGGGGTATTTTCTGGATGGACAGCCTAGCGATTCCGGCGAATGCTAAAAACGTAGAAGGGGCTCATAAGCTTATCGACTTCTTATTACGCCCAGAAATTGCGGCACAAGTAGCGGAGTCTATTGGTTATCCGACACCAAACTTAGAAGCGAAAAAATTACTGCCTACGGAAATCGCCAATGACCCATCTCTGTACCCATCGGAAGAGGTATTGAAAAAAGGGGAATGGCAAAGCGATGTGGGGAATACCAATATTCTGTATGAAGAGTATTTCCAAAAGCTGAAAGCAGGGCGCTAATTTCGGTTCTGTTTGGAAATGGTCAGAGGCATCACCTTGGTGATGCCTTTTTCATACATAAAATCAGTGATTAACGCGCACTATTATGGATAACAAATTTGGCAAAATTATCTGCCCAAGGTTGTAAGAAGTCCTTACTTTTTGGTGAAATATTATCGTGGTCATCAACCATGCCGTCATACCATTTTAAATAACACTCAGGTTGATTCATGGTAGGCATATTTAAAAATGCGAGGCTATTACGTAAATGCTGCTGGGCGATTGCCGTACTAATATTACCAATAGAAACGCCTAATACTCCCGCAGGAATGCCATCCCATGAGTTATCACCCCAAGGTCTTGAACCTTGGTCAATCGCATTTTTTAATACACCAGGCATTGAACGGTTATACTCAGGTGTGGCGAAAATAATACCGTCAGACGCTTTTATTTGGCTTTTAAAATTAGCCACTACCGCAGGAACATTTTGGTCGGCTTCTTGGTTATAGAGAGGTAAATCGGCAATGTTGATAAATTTAAAGGTGAAATTAGATGGGAATAATTTGGTGATGGCTTTAGCGACTTTTAGATTGTAAGAGTCAGCACGTAAACTACCGACAACCACACCGATATTATACTGATTGGACATAATCAAAACCTCTTCTTATGTTGTGAAAATACAATGAATTCGCATATTTTCTTTGGAATAGGAATGTCTTTAATAATTTAGCATAATAAAATTCACTAAAGCTAAATTAAGTTAAATTTAATTTTGCCAATGATAAACCGTCGATAATTCATTGCAGTATTTGTTTATATTTTAAAATTAACTTTATGTTTTTTAACTATTAAACAGAAATACTGTGAAGTTAATTACACTATTCATATTTAATTCCTCTCAATATTCTCTTCATTGATACGAGTCAAAATAGAACATACCGACCAGTCGGTATTATTCATCCCCATGAACACACTCGCGCATCCAAGAAAAAAAGATCCAATCAAACGACAAGAAGAGCTGCTAAACGCAGCTAGGGTAATCGCTGGCCGAGAAGGTATTGCGGCGCTTTCACTCAATGCGGTTGCCAGAGAAGCCGGTGTGAGCAAAGGGGGGCTAATGCATCATTTCCCCAGTAAACAAGAACTGATTCATGCTTTGTTTATCCAGCTATTAGACATTATGGATGTGCGTATTGCCGCCATTATGGCGAATGATTCTGATCCTTATGGGCGATTTTCTCGCGCCTATTTGCACTATGTTGGCGAGCTAAAAGACTCCGATGAAAGTTTTCAGCTCGCACTTTTATCATTGGCGATGCCGACAGAACCTGTTTTGCGGAAATGCTGGCGTGATTGGATGCTAGGGCATTTAGCCCAAGGTGATGCGTTTGATAATGGCTATTTGGGGGCTTTAGTGCGCTATGCCGCCGATGGATTGTGGCTATCCGCGTTAACGGAAGGTCCTACATTATCACGTCAAGAGCGTGATGCAATCATTCAACGGTTAACCCAAATTTCATTTGAAGAGATGCATTAGTTTTCCAAGGGAAAGTACGTCTAAAAATAGAATGAGGCGATAATGAAATATAAGATCAATGCCTTCATTATTTATGATGCCGTTGATGGCACTTTATCTTTAAAAAAAGATGAGGTGGATACTCAGTTATCCATCACTGCAAATGCCCTGTTATTCTATATGATCCAAAAAAAAGGCGTCGTTTCCCGTGATGAAGTGCTTAAAGCTATTTGGGATGATAATGGACTAGTGTCTTCAAATAGTAATTTAAACCAATACATTAGCTTGCTTAGAAAAACGTTTCGACAATACGGCATTGAAAATATCATTGTCACCGTCGCGCGTGGGCGATTAGAGTTTAACTCTGAGGTTTTGTTGGAAGTACTTGATGAAGAAACGCTCAATACGACCCACTTGTTAAATAGCTTAAGTCAAATACAAAAAGCGGAAGTGATGCTGGCTCCTTCCTCAGAAACTAAACCTACCGAATCGCCTTCAGATCCATTACCTCATGCAATATCAAAACAAAAACGGGAAATTTGTTGGTATTTAGCCAGTGCCGCTTTTTTGTGTTGCGCCATTTTGTTGGCGACGATGAGCTATTTTTCATCTCAGCCTTCTGCTCCCATGATTTTGCCAACATTAGAACACGCCAGCTGTGATGTGTTATCGAATGAGAAAATGATCAACGGTGTTGTTGCAGATAACTATGTTCAAAACTTTGATAAAGTTAGAAAAAATTTAAATCTCGTATGTAATGATAAAGAGCGTTTTGTCTTCTTCTACGGGGACAAATTACAAAAAAATGGGTTGGGTAGGGTCTTTCTTGCCCACTGTGCGGCGAATGAATCTAATCCATTTAGTTATTGTGATAATTATTTTTATTATTCTTGGAAGCCATAATGAAAATATCCGGAAAATTATTATGTGTCTTGAGTGCGCTAATTTTTACAGGTGTGGTGATTTATACCCAATCGGTTGTGCTATCCAATAAAAATTCCGGTGAAATGGCATGTTCAACGAAAGGCATTATGCGCTTTGAAAATATGAAGGATGAAAACGTTAACGGGAATATTCACTTTAATTTTGGTGCAAATGGCGAAGGCTCAATTGTTGTTGAGGGCTATACGACGTCCAGTGCAGGATGGCTTTATTTACAACGATATGTGAAATTTAAATACACCAGCAAACGCATTTCGCCGACTGAGCGGCACTATAATATTAGCCACTGGGAAGCCAGTGCTTCCTCGATTGATGAATCCCCCGATGTGATTTTCGATTATTTTATGCGAGAAATGTCTGATAGCCATGATGGCTTATTTATTAATGCCCAAAAACTCAATGATAAAGCACTGCTTTTGAGTTCGATTAATTCCCCCCTGTTTATCTGCACGCCTAAGTTAGGTAGCAAGTTTAATTGATAACCTACGTAGCTAGGGTGCTTATCTACACATTTCCCCTCATCGGTTTACCACACCATTTTCTCTAACACGCTGCGACAGTTTTTACTGCACGAATAACAACGTTACTGCATGACATGGAGTGTTAACATCCAGCCACACGTTGTGGAATACAGTGATTCTCCCGTTCATCTTCTGTTCTTAGCCCCTATTTACCATTGACCTCTGGTCCCCGCGTGAGGCAAACCACACTTATTATTGACCAAATTACCTTCTAGCATCAGCTCAATCATATCTTGTTAACAATCTCCTCAATAAACCCACCAAGTGTATTTATCGCTTTTTTTCTTACCGGACGGAAACGTGAATTTTCTCATTTTTCAGCATAGACGTGTGAATTTTTAAGCTAGAAATTATGGATTATAGTTTTTTATTCTAATTATCTTCATATCATGGATTTATATTTTGTTTTATTTTTTGGGGATTATAGTGATTTTGAAGCCAAAAGCTGCGTTCAATTAATCACCACGCAGACTCAATTGGCATAAATGTTTACTCACAGTTAAGAGGCATCAGCATTTTGGGGAATGGCTCTTAGGCGCTGGGAGTAAAGAAAAACGTAACGGCTTCCTTGGAGGAAACAACAATGGGTGATGCATTAGGACTTATTGAAACAAAAGGTTTGGTGGCTTGTATCGAAGCAGCTGATGCGATGTGCAAAGCCGCTAACGTCGAGCTTATCGGCTATGAAAACGTGGGTTCTGGTCTCGTGACTGCCATGGTGAAAGGTGATGTTGGCGCAGTAAAAGCGGCAGTCGATTCAGGTGTTGAATCAGCACAGCGTGTTGGTGAAGTGGTGACGTCGTTAGTCATCGCCCGTCCACATAACGATATCAACAAAATTGTGATTAAGCATAAAGCATAGCGTTTTCGGGGGAAATCATGGGTGATGCATTAGGTCTTATTGAAACACAAGGATTAGTTGCTTGTATTGAAGCCGCTGATGCGATGTGCAAAGCCGCAAATGTGGTGTTGATTGGCTATGAAAATGTGGGCTCTGGGTTAGTCACCGCCATGGTGAAAGGGGATGTTGGTGCGGTGAAAGCAGCCGTTGATTCTGGCGTTGAATCTGCATCTCGCATTGGCACGGTAGTGACCTCTCTGGTTATTGCCCGTCCACATAGCGACATCCAGAAAATTGTCTCTCAGTATAAAGTCGCAGAATAAATAGGAAATTTACTTATGAAAGAAGCTCTTGGCTTAATTGAAACCAAAGGTTTAGTGGCATGTATTGAAGCTGCTGATGCCATGTGCAAAGCCGCCAATGTTGAATTAATCGGCTATGAAAATGTGGGTTCAGGGCTTGTGACTGCCATGGTCAAAGGCGATGTGGGCGCAGTTAACGCAGCGGTTGAGTCTGGTGTAGAAGCGGCGAAACGTGTCGGTACAGTGGTTACGTCTCGAGTGATCGCAAGACCACATAATGATATCGGCAAAATCGCGCAGCAACACAAAGCTTAATCATTAGAAGCATTAGAAAAAACAACAAATTAGTAAGTTTAATCTTTTGACTCCGGTACGGGGGAAGACATGGTTGCATTAGATAAAGATCTGCAATCCAGACAACTGGCAAGAGAGCTAGTTAGAAACGCGAAACAAGCGCAAAAAACTTTTGCGACTTTTTCGCAGGAGAAAATTGACAGTATTGTTAAACACATTGCAACAGAATCTGCGCGCCATGCAGAAGAGTTAGCAAAAATGGCGAACGAAGAAACAGGCTTTGGGAAGTGGCAAGATAAAGTCCTGAAAAACACGTTTGCATCAGTTCGTGTGTATGAACATATTAAAGATCTGAAAACAGTTGGCATCATTAATGATGACAAAATCAATAAAGTGATGGATGTGGGGGTTCCGTTAGGGGTGATCACGGCATTGGTGCCTTCGACCAACCCAACGTCAACCATTATCTATAAAACATTGATTGCCTTGAAAGCGGGTAATGCCATCGTCTTCTCCCCTCATCCTAACGCGAAAGCGTGTAGCTTCAGAACTCTGGACATTGTTAAAAAAGCCGCTCTGGAAGCTGGCGCGCCAGCGGGCATCGTAGATGGTGTCACCATGCTGACATTGGAAGCGACAAAAGAATTAATGCACAGCAAAGACGTTTCGTTAATTCTGGCAACGGGTGGTGAAGGCATGGTACGTGCTGCTTATGCATCGGGCACACCCACAATCAGTGGCGGTCCGGGTAACGGTCCTGCTTTCATTGAACGCAGTGCTGATATCAAAAAAGCCGTCAGTGACATTATTACCAGTAAAACCTTTGATAACGGTGTGATTTGCGCATCTGAGCAATCCATCATTGTTGAACGTTGCATTTACAACGATGTTCACCGCGAGTTATTAGCTCAAGGTGCTTACTTCATGAATGAAGATGAAGCAAAACGGATGGCTTCAATGCTGCTCAGAGCGAATGGCACCATTAACCCTGATGTCGTGGGGAAAGATGCGATTACGCTGAGTCAACGTGCAGGTTTTAGTGTTCCAGCTAATACGAGAGTATTAATTGCATTACAAGATACTGTCTCACCGAAAAATCCGTATTCACGCGAAAAACTGTGCCCAATCTTAGGGATGTACGTTGAAGAAGATTGGCGCTCTGCATGCCACCGCGTTGTCGATTTGCTGACAAATGAAGGCTTGGGGCACACGCTGGTGATCCACACGCAAAATGAAGATGTTATTCGTCAGTTTTCCCTCGAAAAACCCGTAAACCGTATTTTGATTAATACCCCAGCGGCATTAGGTGGTATTGGGGCAACCACCAATATTACGCCAGCGCTGACATTAGGATGTGGGGCGATTGGAGGAGGTTCAAGTTCTGACAACGTCGGTCCAATGAATTTACTCAACATTCGTAAAGTCGGTTATGGCGTCCGTTCTATTGATGATTTGAGACAACCAGCACCGGTGAGCACGCCAGCGTATTCAACATCGCCAGTAACTCATGGATGTCAGTCGTCGGTCAGTATTCTGGACGATGATCGTTTCCGTCAGTCGCAACCAGCAAAAATTCAAGGTCATTCAAGCGCTACGGATAACCGGTTTGCTAACACGGTGAGTCATGCAGATGTCGCTGAAGCGGTTGCGACTCATGGCGATATCACGGAAGAGAATGTTGAGCAGATTATTAAGGCCGTTCTCGGACGCCTAAATAAGTAATTCATTGAGATAAGGCGGGTAAATCATGATTTTGGCAAAGGTAATTGGACATGTTGTCGCAACGCAGAAATGCCAAGAGCTAAGTGGTAGTAACTTACTGATGATCACGGCACTTGGCGATGATCTGAATCCGTTGAAGGATAAAACGTTTGTTGCGGTGGACAGTGTTGGCGCAGGGATTAATGACCTTGTTTTGGCGGAAGAGTATTTCGCTTTGAACAAAGACAAATACAAAGCCATGTCCGTGGTTGCCATTGTTGAAAAAGTGTATCGAGACGGCAGGGAGTAAATAACGCATGAACCAGTTTTTCATTAAGCCAAGAGTGCAATTCGGTGCAAACGCTTTGGATTATTTATCTCAAGTGAATGCCCAGCACGCGTTTATCGTGACCGATAAAGCGATGGTGAAATTCGGGTTAGCCGATGAAGTGATTCGTCGATTAACCCAGCAAGGTATCTCATTTTCTTTGTACGATGATGTGGTGCCAGATCCAGAAATTTCATCCATCGTGAAGGGTATGAAAATCATGGATAGCCAATACCCAGATTTAGTGATTGCACTGGGTGGTGGCTCGGTTATTGATGCTGCGAAAGCGGTTATTTACTCCTTATGGCATACCCGCCAAGACAGTCATAGAACCAAACCTCATTTTGTGGCAATCCCCACAACCAGTGGAACGGGTTCTGAAGTCACGGCTTTTTCGGTGATTAAGTCTCACTCAGAAAAACTGGTATTGGTTGATGAGTTTATGTTGCCCGATGTGGCAATTTTAGACCCTGTATTAGTGAAATCTGTTCCTGCCGCTATCACCGCAGATACGGGAATGGATGTGTTATGTCATGCCATAGAAGCGTATGTGTCACGCAGTGCTTCTGATTTTTCAGATGCACTTGCAGAAAAAGCCGTTCAGTTAGTTTTTGCCCACCTCATTGATTGCTATCGCGACGGCAGCAACTTAGTGGCTCGTGAAAAAATGCATAACGCATCGTGTATTGCGGGAATGGCATTTACCAATGCATCTCTTGGGATCACCCACAGCTTAGCGCATGCACTAGGTGGTGTGTTTCATATTCCTCATGGTCGTGCCAACGCAATATTGATGGCGCAAGTGGTGGCATTTAACGCAGGACTGGAAGGCTGTTGTGAAACGACTGCGGCTAAGCGTTATGCCGAATTAGCGCAAAAACTTAATTTACCAGCATCGAACGTACGTGAAGGCGTTGAGAGCTTAATCATGGCAATCAACGTACTGAAAGATGAAATGAATATGCCGAAAGGCATCCACGCGACAGGCGTCAATGAAACTGATTTTAATGCCCGTTTAGGGGAAATGGTTGGACAAGCATTGCGCGATAGTTGCACTCCGACTAATCCACGGGACGTAAATGAAAAGCAGCTAGAAGCACTGTACAGACAGTCTTTTTAATAGTTAACGCTTTTTATGTGATGAATAACGAACGAGAAAGAACATCAGGAGAGGCTAACATGGCCAAATATGCTTTGACCCCACGAGTAAAAACACTGGCTGAACGTTTAAGTGCTCGTAATTGCTCAATCATTACCGAACGTGCCAACATTCTTGAAACCGTGAGAAACCAACTGACGGGTGCGCCACAAGCGATTAAACCCGCTCAACAGTTTTATGAATTTATTCGTCATTTCCCTGCGTTTATCGCACAAGATGAATTGATCATTGGTAGCCAGTCTTCAACGCCGCGTGGTGCTATTTTTCATACGGAAGACGAAGTGCACAGCCAGAGTATTTATGAGTTTTTAGCCGGTGATAGTGCCATTGCCGCTCCCGATTATTTAGTTGTGTTAAATGTGGGATTCGCCGAAATTAAAAACCAGCTGGAAAATCGCGTCAGAAATATTGGTAGTGCGGTCAGTCGTAACAGTATTGATGAGGCAAATAATTGCCGTGCGGCGATTTATGCCTGTGATGCTGCTATCCATTTTGCCCAATCTTTAGCGTTAAGAGCTGAAAATCTCGCGTCAACAGAGGCGAATTCATATCGTCGTGCTGAGCTGCAAGAGAGTGCAGAAGTATTACGCCAAGTACCCGCAAAACCCGCGCAAACCTTTAAAGAAGCTTGCCAAGCATTCTACTTATTACAACTGATTTTGCATTTAGAAAATGGCAGCTATGCCATCAATCCAATGGGTTTCGACAAAGCGGTTTATCCATTCTACCAGCGCGACATTGAGCAAGGTCGCTTAACGCCACAACAGGCTTATGAGATTGTTGAAAGTCTATGGTTGAAACTGGCTGAATTGTCGGAAGTCCGTGCAACTCGCGCGATGGATGGTTATCCGATGTTTGATGCGCTTAAAGGCGGTATCTATCTTAATGATCCGCAAGTTTGCATCAACGAACTTTCCGCGATGATGCTTTCGGCTCATGAAAATATCAGCGCAATTAATGCTGGATTAAAAGTCCGTTTATATTGCGGTCAAGCAAGTACGCAGCCTCAATATTCTGCGGCTTCAGCGAGTTATGTCGCACCAACGGCTCAACAAGATAATGAATTCAAAGTGATGGAAGGGTTAACGCCGCGCTTACAGCGTTTGCGTAACCGTTATCTAGAAGCGCGTCCAAGCGTGTCTATCTATCGCGCATTAGCCTTTACGGAAGTGGTAAAGAATAATCCAGGTTTACCGCCGATTTTGTTGCGTGCAAAAGCGTTCCGTCGTGCGTGTGAAACCGCACCTATCTTGATTCAACCTGAAGAGCTGATTGTCGGTCACCCATGCGGTAAAGCCCGCGCTGGGGCATTTTCTCCTGATATCGCATGGCGCTGGGTGGTAGACGAACTCGATACAATGAGCACTCGCCCACAAGATCCATTTGTGATCTCTGAAGAAGATAAAAAAGTGATTCGTGAAGAAATCGCGCCATTTTGGGAAGGCCGTTCTCTGGATGAAATTTGTGAAGCGCAATACCGTGAAGCGGGGGTTTGGGAATTCAGCGGCGAAACCTTTGTGAGTGACTTGTCCTATCACCAAATCAATGGCGGCGGCGATACTTGCCCAGGTTATGACGTATTACTTTTCACTAAAGGCATGAATGGCATTAAAGCGGATGCTCAGGCAAGACTGGCTGAGTTAAGCATGCAAAATCCAGAGGACATCGACCGCATCTATTTCTATAAAGCCTCGATTGAAACCTGTGAGGGTGTGGTGGCTTATGCGCATCGTATCGCTGAACATGCTCGTGAACTGGCTTCTCAAGAGACAGATCAGAAACGTCGTGAAGAGTTACTGACAATTGCTCAAGTGAACGAAAATGTCCCAGCGAACCCACCAAAAACATTGCAAGAAGCGCTGCAAAGTATTTGGACTGTGGAATCCTTGTTTGAAATTGAAGAAAACCAAACTGGATTGTCATTAGGTCGTTTAGACCAATACTGTTTCCCAATGTATGAAAGCGATATTCAATCGGGTCGTTTAACCCAAGACCAAGCACTGGAAATGATGCAGGCGTTTATCATCAAATGTGCGGAATTAATGTGGATGTCCAGTGAGCTGGGTGCTAAATATTTCGCTGGATATCAGCCGTTTATCAATTTAACTGTGGGTGGCCAAAAACGCTCGGGTGGTGATGCATGTAACGATTTAACGTACTTAATTATGGATGCAGTCCGTTTCGTTAAAGTTTATCAGCCATCATTAGCATGCCGTATTCACAACCAATCTCCGCAAAAATATATGGAAAAAATCGTAGATGTGGTGAAAGCCGGTATGGGCTTCCCTGCCTGCCACTTTGACGATTCCCATATCAAAATGATGCTACGTAAAGGCTTTGATTTCGAAGATGCGCGCGACTATTGCTTAATGGGTTGCGTGGAACCACAAAAATCAGGTCGAATTTATCAGTGGACATCAACGGGTTACACACAATGGCCTATTGCGATTGAATTTGTTCTGAATCGTGGTCGGATGGTGCTGTTTGATAGCCACCAAGGCTTAGATACCGGAGATCTGCGTAACCTGAAAACCTTTGAAGATTTCGATAACGCGGTGAAAGCGCAAATTGCCCATATTGTTCGCCTATCTGCGATTGGTACGGTCATCAGTCAGCGTGTTCACCGTGATGTCGCGCCAAAGCCATTGATGTCTTTGCTGGTGGAAGGCTGTATGGAGAAAGGGAAAGATGTTGCGGCGGGTGGTGCAATGATTAACCACGGCCCAGGGCTGATTTTCTCTGGTCTAGCAACTTACGTTGACTCAATGGCGGCTATTCGCAAAGTGGTTTATGAAGAGGGTCGCTATACCTTAGAGCAAGTGCGCGATGGCCTGCTTGCCAACTTTGAAGGTTATGAAGAGTTACGTCGTGATTGCCTGAATGCACCTAAGTTCGGTAATGATGACAACTATGTTGACCAATATGCTTTAGACATAACTGAATGGACTGAACGTGAGTGTCGTAAATACGACATGCTGTATTCCACATTGAGTCACGGCACATTATCCATTTCTAACAACACACCGATTGGCGAGTTAACTGCCGCGACTGCGAATGGTCGTTTGGCGTGGATGCCGCTGTCAGATGGGATTAGCCCAACTCAAGGGGCGGATAAACAGGGCCCAACGGCAATTATTAAATCTATCAGTAAGATGAACGTGGAAACGATGAATATCGGGATGGTGCATAACTTTAAGTTCTTAAAAGGCTTATTGGATACGCCAGAAGGCCGCAATGGATTAATCACCTTGTTAAGAACGGCATCCATTTTGGGTAACGGTCAAATGCAGTTCAGCTACGTTGATAACGAAATGCTGAAAAAAGCACAGCAAGAACCTGAGAAATATCGTGACTTAATCGTTCGTGTTGCTGGTTACAGTGCTTACTTCGTTGAATTGTGTAAAGAGGTTCAGGACGAAATCATTAGCCGTACCGTGATTGAGAAGTTCTAAACCCAATCTGGGTGGGGATAGATAGCTATTCCCTACCCATCATAATAAAAACAATAAGTTTGAAACTGTTTTGGAGATGCAATGATGAACACAGCGGCAGAAATCAGAGGGCGGATATTTAATATCCAGAAATACTCAATTTATGACGGTGATGGCATTCGTACCCTGATTTTTCTCAAAGGATGCAATATTCGTTGCCCTTGGTGCGCTAACCCTGAAGGGCTCAGTAGCCAATTTCAAGTGATGTTTTCCCACGACAAATGTGTGGGATGTGGGAAATGTGTGGATGTCTGCCCGACAGGTATCCATTACATGACAACCAATGAACAAGGGGAAGCTGTCCATCGCGTGAATCGCAGTATTGACTGCATTGGCTGCCGTAAATGTGAGGAAGTGTGCATTTCTGATGCATTAGACATTATGGGAAAAGATGTCACGGTTTCTGAAATGATGGACATCATTATGCAGGATTACGATTTTTATATTTCCTCTGGCGGTGGTGTCACGATTGGTGGCGGTGAAATGAGTTTACAGACTGACTTTGCTGTGGAACTTCTGCGTGAATGTAAAAAGATGATGATCAATACAGCCGTTGAAACTCAAGGAACAACGTCACTCGCCAATTATGAAAGGTTAGCCGAAGTTGTCGACCTATTCTTGTTCGATGTGAAGCATATCGATACCGTTGAGCATAAAAACTTGTTTGGTATTGGTAATGAAAATGTGCGCCGTAATCTCGAAAGATTAATGGAGTTGGGGGCAAATGTGGTGATGCGTATGCCTTTAGTTCGCGGATACAACGACTCTTTTGATACCATAACTGGCGCAATTGAGTACGCCATGGAATTGTCGAAACGCGGTAATTTAAATCGAATTGATATCTTACCTTATCACCAGCTTGGTCGTGGGAAATACGACAAGCTCGATATGATTTATCCCATCAAGAAAGATCCAACCTACAGCGTTGAAGAGTTAGATCAATTAGAGGCTTTCTTTAAAACATTCGATTTTGATATTCGACTGGTTCGTCACTAAGTAGGAGAGAAAGATGAAAAGTTTAGGTGTCATTGAGACTTACGGACTGACATCGGCAATACAAGCTGCCGATGCGGCATGTAAAGCGGCAAGTGTTGAGATTGTTGGTTATCGTAAAATTGGTTCTGGCTTAGTTTCTGTCTGTTTTCAGGGGGAAATTAGTGCAGTAAGAACAGCGGTTGATCATGGTGCATCGGTTGTCAGCCATCAAAATTTATTAAAAGGTACGCTAGTGATTGCTCGCCCTGAGGAGAGTGTGATCACTCAACTGTTATCTGCCAAGAATACCGCGAGTGAAATTGAGCAATGTCGTGAAGCGTCAGTGCGTGAGTCTTCTGTAGAAACGCTAGAAAATCATGTTGTTGTAGAGCCAAAAGCGGAAGTTCGTAAAGGGAAGAAATCATGATAAACCAGCAGCTAATGGGGAAAATTCTGTCTCGCTTAGCAGTGCCAAACTCTGCTGCAATAATGGAGAGTCCTATCGCTATTCCGGTGGGCGTTTCTAACCGTCATGTTCATCTTTCGCAAGAGGACGTCACCGTTCTTTTTGGTGAAGGTTATCAACTCACGCCATTTAAAGATTTGAAACAACCGGGACAATTTGCGGCAAAAGAGTGTGTGATGGTGGTTGGACCTAAAGGGTCGATCAGTAAAGTGCGAGTATTAGGACCAACAAGACCCAAAACTCAGCTTGAGGTCTCGAAAGCCGATTGTTTTGCGCTTGGCATTAAAGCACCAGTGCGTGAGTCTGGGGATCTAAATGAGTCAGGAAATGCGCTGTTAATTGGTCCGGCTGGGTACGTTAATCTCTCGGAACAGGTGATTTGTGCCCAACGCCATATTCACATGAACCTGATGGATGCTCGCGCGCTCAATGTCGTTAATGGACAGCGGGTATGTGTGCGCACTGAGGGTGAGCGTAGCCTCGTATTTGATGAAGTTGTTATTCGAGTCGATGCACGATTTTCTCTGGAATTTCATATTGATACAGATGAAGCGAATGCAGCAGGGTTACGCAATAATGACAGTGTTTTTGTTGTCAGCTAAATACTTAGCGAACGGTGGCAAGATGAACGAAAAAATAATTGAGCAGATAGTGTCACAGGTACTGCAACAGCTGAAACAGCGAGTATTAGTGGTATTGTCCCCTAGCCAAGCTTATCAACAGGCGGTGTATCAACGTTTATTGTCGTTATCCTCGATGTCTTTTTCTTTCTATGCCACCAAGGAAATGTTAACGCAATCGACAGGAAACCAATCGACAGGGAACCAATGGAAAGAAATCGGACAACAATTTGATATTAATACCTTTAGTGTAGACAAGCTGGCTGAATTCCATTGTGTGTTTTTACCTTTTCTGGGAAGTAAGGTCGTTAGTGAAGTTGTGAATGGATTATCCGTTAGTGAAGAAAGTGAAATTATCTTACATGCACTCTCTCAAAATATTCCTATTTTGGCGCTGAAATATCATTGTTGTCCTGATAGTGATTTAAACCAGATATTAGGTTTGAATAAAAATGAACAGTATAACGACCTAATTAAAGAGAATATAAATAAGGCTATCTCATTAGGTATTCAATTCGATACATTTAATAATATTGAAAATAAAATACTCATTAGAAATGATGAGGCATCGAGTGAAAATAAAGTTAATCAGAATCGCTATATTACTTTGAACGAAGTAATGAATGACCCAAAGGAATACTCTCTAAATAAAAATAAATTAACAGATTCAGCAATAGATTATTTAAAGTCTCTAAAAAAATAGATTTCATTTCAATTTAATATTTTAAACGTCTATCTATGTAGGAGTATTATCTATGTCTTCTAAAGCAAAATCATGGCTTTGGATGCTGGCGGTGATTATTTCTGAAACCTCAGCAACATCCACATTGAAAATGTTCGATAATAGTGAAGGAACAACCAAATCATTATTATTAGGTCTGATAGTGATTCTGTATGTTATTTGTTATTACTCTCTTTCTCGCGCAGTGAAATATATTCCAGTTGGATTAGCATATGCCACTTGGTCAGGCACGGGCATTTTAATGGTTTCTACCTTAGGTATGCTTTTTTATGGGCAGCATCCCGATATGGCGGCAATTATCGGAATGGGGGTCATTGCGTCTGGCATCGTGATTATGAACTTGTTTTCTAAGATGGGGGCTGATGAGGCTGAACCAGCTGAAAATTCAGAAGCGTCACTGTCTTCAACTAACAACGTCGCTCATTAATAAGAAGAGAGGAATAGTATGTTTACTGGATTTTTATGGTTGGCATTATCGATTGGTTCGGAGATTACAGGAACATCGATGATCAAAAAAACCAACAGTTTTAGTAAATTAGGTCCATCCATTTTAGTGATTGTGGCTTACTGTTTGTGCTATTTTGCGTTAACTCGTGCAATGGGATATATCCCTGTGGGTGTTGCGTACTCTTTATGGTGTGGGTTTGGTATTGTTGGTGTAACGTTAGTTTCGATGATTTTATATAAGCAGAAACCCGATGTGCCTGCTGTCTTCGCGATGGGATTAATTATCTCTGGCGGTATTATTATGAACACCTTCTCAACGATGTAATCTCCGGTTTTATCTCTCGTATACCCATTGATTATTGCCTGTTTTTTCAGGTGATAATCAATGACGGTTTCACAACATAAAATGAATGTTTAACGCTAAGAGTCATTGTCTATCCTATGCTAATTTAACGTATGACTATCGTTTAATTTAGGAATGAGATATGCAAATTATTGAGTGGGATGACTTTACGAAAGTTGAAATGCGTATTGGCACCATTATTCGTGCGGAAGTGAACAGTAAAGCGAAGAAGCCCGCTTATGTCATGGATGTGGATTTAGGAGAATTAGGCATTAAACGCTCAAGTGCACAAATTACGGTGCATTACACTCCCGAAAGTTTAATTGGAAAACAGGTTTTATGTGTGTGTAATTTTGAAGTTAAACGTATTGCTGGCATAAAATCTGAAGTGTTAATTACGGGAGCACCAGATGAAACAGGGGCGATTGTATTAGCGGAATTTAATTTACCCGTGCCGAATGGTTCTCGTCTTGCTTAAGCCGTAAGGCTGCATTTTCTTGATTAAAACCGTTATACTCCTACTGTATGCCACCCAGTAGGAGCTCACCTTGTTATTACCTGAACTGCATTATCGCCAATATTCTCAAGAGGTTATTTCTCATCAACATGATGGGCAATGGCAGGTGGTATTTGCCGTATCTGGCGCGATGGAAATCAATATGCATCGCCAACACTGGCTATTGAATGCGGGTCAGGGGGTGGTGATCCCTCCGAGTGTGAGTCATGCCTTTAGTGGGCAAAAAGGTAATCAAAACTATGTATTGGAAATGCCAGCAACAGCACAGTGGGCATTAAGTGAGCGAATGACCCACTTCGCGCTCACGCCTGCTGCGATAGGGTTATTGAATTGGTTACAGCATTTTCCTCAAGCACCTGAACAGAACTTTGCCGTCGCACGTCTATTATTAGCCCAGTTAACGCCTGAAAATCGTTGGATTGATGAATTGACTCACTGGATTGAATTACGTTTGCATTTACCCATAAGCTGCGAGGATATTGCCTCTGCATTTTATATGTCTGTCAGTACATTACAGCGTAAGATGAAAGCAGAGACTGGGGGCACAGTCATGCAGTTTCTATTACAAAAACGGATGGAAGCTGCTGGAAGTTTATTATTAACTAATCAAACCATTGAGCACGTTGCCACTCTTGTCGGGTACGATTCCCATTCAGCGTTTAGCCACGCATTCCGTAAATTTTACGGTAAAACACCGTTGGAATATCGCCTAAAATCCCTGATATGATGTCTAAATTATGTCATTTAGACTCTAAGTGCTGCGAAATTGTCGCGGAGTACTCTCCGTATAAAAAATCGGTGTTGATATTGGCTTGTTTGAGTTTTAACTCAAGTAATGCCAGCTGTTTGTTGATAGCCACATAATTAGGGTCATCGGCAGAGAGTTGCTGTAACATATGGCATAAATTGAGCGCTTCTTTTTTCTGCTGTAATTCAGCAGGTAGATATCCTGAATTTTTGAGAATACGATATCCCGCCCTTAATTCCTCAGGAACGAGGCTATCATCATCAAGCTGCAAAGGCTTACCCTCACCATTGAGATTGGATAATTCTCCCTTGTTTAAGGCGTCTTGAATATGGCGCTCGGCCCAAAGATCAATTACAGACATGCTTGTTCGCTCTGTTGTCAATAAGCATGAATTATAACGTTGATTAGTGTGAATGAGAAATGCACATTAATCTGGCTAATGGTTTTTTTTAGGGGATGAATGACACAGATTTTGAGGTATTGTAAAAATGTGCATTAGACAAATTAAATGAAATAAAACCGACTAAATTTGATACTTTGATAGTGTTAAATAATAAAAAATGGCACCTTAATATTATTAAAATGTTAACTTGACCACATTTTTTATATTTACTGATATTTAATTTTTATAAAATTTGATTATTACATAAATAAAATTTAACAAAATTAATGCTGTTATTTTATTATCCATCTAGTAATTATTAGTTTATGTATTCAAATTGTATCAAATTTGTTGGTTTGAAATTGTGTATTTGTGATTAGGTGAAGCAAAAAATATTGTGTAATGTCCATTTCTCTTGTTTATAAGGAGAAAATATGGAGCAAAAAAAACAAGAGGGTAGCCGTTTTTTACGTACGGTTGAGTGGTTGGGTAATGCCTTGCCACACCCTGTCATTCTATTCATTATCTTAATTGGGATTTTATTAGTCTCTTCAGCAGTCGGTCAGTATTTTGGTATTAGTGTTCCTGATCCTCGTCCTGAAGGCGCGAAAGGTCGCGCTGAAGACGGAATCATTCACATTGTGAGTTTATTAGATGCTGAGGGTATTCGTAAAATTCTCTCCAATGTCGTGACCAACTTTACCGGATTTGCTCCATTAGGTACGGTATTAGTGGCATTGTTAGGTGTGGGGATTGCGGAACGTGCAGGTCTATTATCCGCTGCAATGCGTCTAATTGTGATTAAAGCGCCTCGCAAATTAACGACTGTTGCAATTGTGTTTGCTGGAATCATGTCGAATACTGCCGCAGAGTTGGGATATGTGGTGCTGATTCCTCTTGCCGCAATTATTTTCCATTCATTAGGTCGCCATCCACTTGCAGGGTTGGCAGCGGCATTCGCTGGCGTATCCGGTGGGTATTCCGCAAACTTATTGTTAGGAACAGTTGATCCGTTATTGTCTGGGATCACACAGCAAGCCGCACGAATTATAGACCCGACGTATATCGTCGGTGCAGAAGCGAACTGGTATTTTATGTTCGCCAGTACGTTCTTGATTACTATTTTGGGTTACTTCATCACCGAAAAAATTGTTGAGCCACAGTTAGGTCCCTATCAGGGCGGTGGTGTTGATGAAGATGAAGATAAGCTCAGAGCTTCAGCTGAAGTGACGCCGCTTGAGAAAAAAGCGCTGTTCTGGGCATCGGTGACTTTCTGGGGATTAGCGGCAGTATTAGCCTTAATGGTGGTGCCGGAAAGTGGAATTTTACGTAATCAAGAAACTGGGTTAGTGAGTAATTCACCTTTCTTAAAAGCGATTGTGGTATTTATCTTTATTTTCTTTGCGGTTCCAGGGATTGTTTACGGCTATATTGCAAAAACCATGCGCAGTGATAAAGATGTGGTTGATGCGATGGCAAGCGCAATGAGCACCTTGGGTCTCTATTTAGTCATCATTTTCTTTGCAGCACAGTTCGTTGCATTCTTTGGATGGACAAATATCGGGCAAGTTATTGCGGTCAAAGGCGCTAATTTCTTAAATAGCATTGACCTACACGGTGGAATATTATTTGTTGGCTTTATTCTGATATGCGCCTTTATTAACTTGATGATTGGATCAGCTTCTGCTCAATGGGCGGTGACTGCGCCGATATTTGTTCCGATGTTAATGTTGGCAGGCTATTCCCCTGAAACTGTCCAAGCTGCATATCGTATTGGTGATTCTGTGACAAACATTATTACGCCAATGATGAGTTATTTTGGATTGATTATGGCAATCGTTGTCAAATATAAGAAAGATGCTGGAATTGGTACCTTAGTTTCAATGATGTTGCCATACTCCATTATTTTCTTTATTGGATGGTCACTGTTCTTTATTGTCTGGGTATTTATTTTGGGGCTGCCAGTAGGACCAGGTTCACCAATTTATTTCACGCCGGGCAGTTAGTTTCATTATTAAACTATTAGATTGCAAGGGTAAATAGCTTTCTATTTACCCTTTTTACTTCTATTGATATATGTATTTATAAGTAGTTATAAAATGACCATCATTAGATGGCTTGTTTGGTAGGTTATTATTGGTTTATTGATTTTATTGTATTAAATATTTGTTGTTATTTCATTATTACCCTAAAGTTAAATGAGAAATTAAATTTATTTGCATGATTACGTCAAGAATAGACTTGTTCTCAAGTTTGTTTTTATTTATGTATTATTTTAAATAAAAATAAGGGTGATTAATATGTATAGAATGACAATTTCCGCAAAATTATTCCTCGCATCTTTTTTTACTTTATTATTCATGTTTCCTATTTTTTGTTATTTGGTCATTATTCAATAATCAAAAACAAATGCTTTAAATTACATCGCGTGTTTATTTGTAATATAGCGAGAAAATAAAACACGTCGATTGTCATGTAAACGTCATTCGCAAGAGATATGGCTGTCATCTGTCTGTCATGTATTGGCGATATTTCTGTCATTTCTCGGTGATAAATTCTCTCTCGAACATAAGCTGCGTGAATTCGCACATTTCAGTGTAAATCTCAGCGAATAAATTTTAGTCATCATAAAAGAGAGAAATTGGCATGGCATCGATAAAACAGTCGGCTCTAGCACTGATGCTTGGTTTTGCGTTTAGTAGTCAGGGAATAGCAGCCACCACAATTCCATTTTGGCATTCAATGGAGGGGCAGCTTGGTGAAGAAGTGAATGACCTTGTCACTCGCTTTAATGAAACGCATCCTGATTACAAAGTGGTTCCTACCTATAAAGGGAATTATGAACAAAGCCTTGCTGCGGGAATAGCCGCATTTCGTTCCGGTAATGCCCCTGCTATTTTGCAAGTTTATGAAGTGGGCACGGCAACGATGATGTCATCTAAAGCCATTAAGCCAGTATATGAAGTCTTTAAAGAGGCCGGCATTGCTTTCGATGAATCCCAGTTTGTTCCTACCGTCTCCGGTTACTACAGCGACGCAAAAACAGGTCACCTGTTATCTCAACCTTTCAATAGTTCTACGCCGGTTCTCTATTACAACAAAGAGGCTTTCAAAAAAGCAGGTTTGAATCCAGATGAGCCACCAAAAACATGGCAAGACCTTGCTCAATACACTGAAAAATTACGTGAGTCGGGAATGAAGTGTGGCTATGCGAGTGGCTGGCAGGGATGGATTCAAATCGAAAACTTTAGTGCATGGAATGGGTTACCTGTTGCAACGAAAAATAATGGGTTTGATGGTACGGATGCAGTTTTGGTATTTAATACACAAGATCACGTAAGGCACATTGAACTGCTACAAGACATGAATAAGAAAGGGACGTTTAGTTATTTAGGACGTAAAGATGAGCCAACCGAAAAATTCTATAACGGGGATTGTGCCATTATTACGGGGTCTTCCGGTTCTCTTGCCAATATCCGTAAACACGCCAAGTTTGATTTTGGTGTTGGTATGATGCCATACGACGCGCAAATTCCAACTGCGCCACAAAATGCCATTATTGGCGGTGCGAGTTTATGGGTGATGGGGGGCAAAGATCCCGCAACTTATAAAGGCGTTGCGGAATTTATGAAGTTCCTTGCTGAGCCTGAGAATGCCGCAAAATGGCACCAGAATACGGGGTATTTACCGATTACCACGGCGGCATATGAATTAACCCAAAAGTCGGGTTTTTATGACAAAAATCCCGGTGCAGATATTGCCACGCGTCAAATGCTCAATAAGGCACCTCTCCCTTATACCAAAGGATTACGCTTAGGGAACATGCCACAGATTCGTACCATTGTGGATGAAGAGTTGGAATCAGTATGGTCCGGCAAGAAAACCCCACAGCAAGCATTAGATGCTTCTGTTGAACGGGGTAACCAATTATTACGCCGCTTTGAAAAATCCACTCAGTAATGAGTCCTTTCGCCCCTCTGATGGCATGCAGAGGGGCGCTGCATCACATCTGATTTATTGGGTTGCTTATGTCATCATCTCGTCCCGTATTTCGCTCCTGCTGGTTGCCTTATGTCCTCGTGTTGCCGCAATTAATCATTACGGTCATTTTCTTTATTTTGCCCGCAGGGCAAGCCCTATGGTACTCCCTACAACGTATTGATCCTTTTGGATTATCCAGTGAATTTGTGGGATTGGAAAATTTCACTCAACTCTTTAGCGATAGCTATTATGTCGACTCTTTTTATACCACGATGATTTTTAGTGTGTGGGTCGCGGGGTGTGGGTTAGTGGTTTCACTTTTTTTTGCTGCGTTAGTTGACTATGTGGTGAGAGGGAGTCGTTTTTACCAAACATTGATGCTGTTGCCTTACGCAGTAGCTCCCGCTGTGGCGGCGGTGTTATGGATGTTTCTCTTTAGCCCAGGAAGAGGATTAATCACCTATGGTTTGGAGGCGATTGGGTATGATTGGAACCATGCACAAAACAGTGGGCAAGCCATGTTTTTAGTGGTTCTAGCGTCAGTTTGGAAACAAATTAGTTATAACTTTTTGTTTTTCTTTGCTGCGTTGCAGTCGATTCCTAAATCTCTGATGGAAGCCGCTGCAATCGATGGTGCGGGTCCTATTCGACGCTTCTTTAAAATATCTTTACCACTGATTACCCCTGTTAGCTTCTTTTTACTGGTCGTGAATTTGGTGTATGCCTTTTTTGATACCTTTCCGGTGATTGACGCGGCAACGGGAGGGGGACCTGTACAAGCAACCACAACACTCATTTATAAAATTTATCGTGAAGGTTTTTCGGGACTCGATCTCTCTTCATCCGCAGCACAGTCAGTCATTTTGATGGGATTGGTGGTCATCTTAACGGTAGTTCAATTTCGTTTTATCGAACGTAAGGTGCGTTACCAATGATTGAAAAAAATCGAGGGTTGAGCCTATTTAGTCACTCAATGCTGATACTTGGAATTTTGGTGATTTTATTTCCACTGTATGTGGCGTTTGTTGCCGCGACGCTGGACGATAAAGCGGTTTTTGATACTCCGATAACGCTGATCCCTGGTACCCATTTATGGGAAAACCTGACCTATATCTGGAATAACGGCGTCGCAGCAAACAGTGCACCATTTTGGTTAATGCTGGTGAATAGCGCCATTATGGCGCTGGTAATTGCGATAGGAAAAATCACGATTTCGATGCTATCAGCGTTTGCGATTGTTTGGTTCCGTTTCCCATGCCGTAGTCTATTTTTTTGGATGATTTTCATTACGTTAATGTTGCCTGTAGAAGTCCGTATTTTTCCTACAGTAGAGGTCATTTCCAGCCTAAACATGGTGGATAGTTACTCTGGGTTAACCTTACCGTTGATGGCATCAGCCACTGCCACTTTTTTGTTTCGTCAATTTTTTATGACGTTGCCGGATGAGTTAATTGAAGCCGCACGTATTGATGGTGCCTCCCCAATGCGTTTTTTCCGCGACATTGTATTGCCATTGTCTAAAACAAACTTATCCGCACTATTTGTGATCACGTTTATCTACGGTTGGAATCAGTATTTGTGGCCGATTTTGATCGTCGCAGATCCGAGTTTAGGAACAGCAGTGGCTGGGATCAAAGGCATGATTGCATCTGGAGAAGGGACAACACAATGGAACCAAGTGATGGCAGCAATGTTGCTGACACTCATTCCTCCTATTCTTGTTGTATTAGCGATGCAGCGTGCTTTTGTACGTGGCTTAGTCGATAGTGAGAAATAACCATGGCAGAATTAAAGCTTCAAGCCGTCACCAAAAGTTGGGACGGAAAAAATCAAGTCATTAAGCCGCTTACGGTAGATGTCGCCGATGGCGAATTTATTGTTATGGTGGGACCTTCAGGGTGTGGAAAATCCACGTTATTACGCATGGTGGCAGGGCTAGAGCAAGTGACCAGTGGGGACATTTGGATTGACCGAAAACGCGTGACGGAATTGGAGCCAAAAGAGCGTGGTATTGCGATGGTTTTCCAGAATTATGCGCTTTATCCTCATATGAGTGTTGAAGAAAATATGGCGTGGGGATTAAAAATTCGCGGGCTTGGGAAAGAAATCATTCGTCAAAAAGTACAGGATGCAGCCCGTATTTTAGAACTTGATGGTTTATTAAAGCGCCAGCCTAGAGAGCTCTCTGGCGGTCAACGTCAACGGGTGGCTATGGGGCGTGCGATTGTCCGCGATCCTGCGGTATTTTTGTTTGATGAACCGCTTTCTAACCTCGATGCAAAATTACGCGTGCAAATGCGCCTTGAGCTACAGCAACTACATCGACGTTTAAAAACTACCAGTTTGTATGTCACGCATGATCAGGTGGAAGCGATGACATTGGCTCAGCGAGTGATGGTGATGAATAAAGGCATCGCAGAGCAAATTGGTTCACCAGTCGAGGTGTATGAACGTCCTGCTAGCCGTTTTGTGGCAAGCTTTATTGGTTCCCCCGCGATGAATTTGTTGGAAGGAAAAATAAGTACTGATGGCGCATGTTTTGAATTAAACGGTGGAATGCAATTACCTCTAGAGAGAACATATTTACAGTGGGTAGGGCATGCGCTAACGTTAGGTATCCGACCGGAACATTTGCAATTAGGCTCTGAATCATCAGGGGGGATTCCCCTTGAAGTCGACACACTCGAAATGTTAGGTGCCGATAATCTTGTGCATGGTCAGTGGGCTGGACAAAAAGTGATTGTACGTCTTGGTCACGAACATCGACCCCAAGTAGGTACAACACTATGGCTTCATCTTCCTGAAGCCCATCAGCATTTTTTTGATACTCAATATGGACACCGTTTATGAATCTTTGGCCTTATCCTAAAATTGTTGCTCATCGTGGTGGTGGAAAATTAGCCCCTGAGAATACCCTTGCCGCCATCGATGTCGGAGCAAAATATGGTCATACGATGATTGAGTTTGACGCTAAATTATCCCGCGATGGTCAAATTTTTCTGCTTCATGATGATACCCTTGAGCGCACCAGTAATGGGCATGGTATTGCGGGGGATTTCGATTGGAGTCAGTTAATCAAAATAGATGCGGGAAGCTGGTATAGCCAAGAGTTTGCTCATGAACCCTTGCCATTGCTGTCACAAGTCGCGGAGCGTTGCCAGCAACATAACATGATGGCAAACATCGAAATTAAACCCACAACGGGCTTAGAAACTGAAACAGGAACTGTGGTGGCTCTCGCTGCTCGTCAATGGTGGCAGGGGCAAACAGCGCCATTACTCTCTTCATTTTCAATTGAATCCCTTGAAGCGGCTCAGGCCGCTGCCCCCGAATTGCCACGCGGTTTACTACTCGAAGAGTGGCGTGAAGATTGGAGAGAACTCACGGGGCGCTTAGATTGTGTGTCTATTCATTTGGATCACATTTTACTGGATAAAGCGCGAGTTGATCTTTTGAAACGTGCTGGCTTATTTATTTTGGTGTATACCGTGAATGACCCTGATCGCGCTAAATTATTATTAGACTGGGGGGTGGATGCAATTTGTACCGATCGTATTGATCTAATCGGTCCAAACTTCCCTGTAAAGTAGAACAGCAATCCCTTTGTTTTTAAAGCTCCCCCAATAAGCCTATTGCTTATTGGGGGAGCTTTTCCATTGTGTAAATAAGTAATTTATTCAATTAAAAACAATGAGTTAGTTTGTCAAGTGATTATCGGTAATTAGGATTAACTTTTTTCCTTTTTCTTGAAAATATTGGTTAGTATCTCGTCATCACACGGATAAGGATGGCAGTAGATATGACAATGCAGCTCATTGCTAGACCCCATGATTCGGCTTTTAAAGGTTTTATGAGCAAAGTCGATAATGCGCGAGATTTCTTTGAAATCTATCTTCCGAACCGCATTAAACCACTTTGTAATTTGGATACACTGAAGCTAGCGAGTGCTTCATTCATCGATAAAACCTTGCGGTCTCGTTTTTCAGATATGCTTTATTCTGTTCAAACTCTCAAGGGAAAAGGGTATTTCTACCTATTAGTTGAACATCAATCTACCCCCGATAAGCTGATGGGATGGCGGCTTATGCACTATGCATTCTGTGCAATGAACCAACATTTGCAGCAAGGAAATAACGCATTACCACTGGTGGTACCTATCTTGTTTTATCATGGGAAACAGTCGCCTTATCCCTATTCACAGGTATGGACTGATTGTTTTCCGTGGGCAGATTTAGCCTATGACCTCTATTGCAATCCATTGCCGCTGGTGGACGTGACGGTAGCGAGTGACGATGAAATTGTGAATCACCGAAAAGTTGCTGCAATGGAGCTCGTGCTTAAACATTCTACATTGAGGGATGACCTGATAGTGCTATCCGAGCGTTTAGCTCAGGTGATTAGTGAGAATGAAAACCACCGTGATGATGTGATTTTAATCATTAACTATCTGTTTAGTGTGATGGATACCCCGACATACACTCAGATAGTCAAAACATTAATTGAACAAACCGAAGGGTATCAGGAGACTGTCATGACGATTGCTGACCGTTTAAGAAATGAAGGGTTAGAAAAAGGCTTAATAAAAGGTAGAGAAGAAGGAAAAGCAGAAGGAAAAGCAGAAGGAAGAGAAGAAGCTCGGCAAGAGGAGCAAGCGATAGCTAGACAGCGAACTTACACTCAAGTTATTACCAGTTTGGACCTTGGCTTAAGTATTGACATTATCAGTAAAATTACAGGGTTACCACATTCTGAAATACAAGCTATGCGCTAAAATAATACAGGGCAGAGTTAACGTAACAGTGAACTCTGCCCTTTTTCAATCTATTGTATTAGAAGTTAATTTTTAATGTCGCATTCACACCACTTGAGTTGACATCACTGTTGTATTGACCTTGGTAAGATACGCCGAGAGTCGTCGATTTGTTAAGTTGAGCATCAATACCTAAGCCAATTCCAAACAGATTATCCAGCTTACCGCCACGGATTTTGGCTTCACCAGTATCTGATAAGAACAGCATGGCTTCAGGGCGATTATCACCAAATAAGTGGCTGGCTGAAACATCGCCTTTCAGGGCTAAATTAACGTTACCCGCGGCGAATGGGTAGCCACCACGTAAACCGACAGTACCAACTTGGATATCTTGGTTGTCAGTTTTAGTGGTGAATTGCATATTACCCACTTGTTCATGCAGATTGTCACTGGTGACATGTAACCAGTTAAATCCAGCATAGGGTTCAATCGAATATTGATCATTATTCAATTGGGTATACGCACCTTCCACGAAGAGTTGAGTAATTTTCGCATCATAGCTGCTGGAGTTGTAACCTGAATCTTGACCAACCCATAATGTGCGTTTCGCATCACGATCTTGGTTAGTATGTGTGACACCATAATTAATGGCAGCAACATTCTGGATATTAGATACACCGTAGGCACCGACATGCAGGTCATTGCTGTCAATTTTACCGTACTCATGGGCTTTATATTTAGATGAGCCTGCCCCGAAGAACAGCCCCGCTTTGGTATGTGAGGCAACATCAATTTCTGCACCGACTAATGCCGCGTAGAAATCGGTATCCATATTGCTGTAACCATAATCAAGGTTGCCCCATTGACCAACACCTGTCATCCAGATGCGTGCATTGCTATTTTCAAGGTTAGCATAGCGACCATGACCGATCCCGATTGCCTGATCTTTCACTGTTCGAGTTAGACCTAAAACGTTAACCACACTAGCCGTGTTAGCATTGAGGTACATATCACTACCTAATGATTGATAGGTATGACGAAGATCTTGTGCGCTCATTGGTAGCGTTGCATCAAATAGCTGACCTTTAGCGTTATTTTCTAGTACGTTAGCAATTGAACGACCATTTTCATTATTGGCAAATGAAGCAAATGAGGTATCCGCTTTTTTGCTCAGAGAGCCCGTAATGGTGTTGTCTTTGACGGAAACCTCTTTTTGGAATAAGGCATAGTCATTATTTACTGCATTAGGTGCGGCATTCGCGAGCATTTTTGACTTAGCACGGTTGTCAGCTAAATTATCAGCATTCACAGTACCTTGTACGGTATTGTCATTGAGATAAACGTCTTTCAGTTGCCCAATGTTATCCGCAGCAATATCCAGTTTAGCCCCTTGATTTAAGGTCATATTCCCAACATTTACATTGTGACCTGCGGTGACTAAATAGGTACCGTTGTCGTTGATGTTGATATTGGCTTTATGGCTTTCATTGGAGACTAACTGACCTTTTTGAGTAAACTGGTCATTATAGTGATTGAGTACGCTAATTGTGCCGCCATTGACGTTCACATCAGCCGTGCCAAATGACTCAGTGAAACCGAACAGTGAGCCTTGTTTAACTGTTGTGCCGCCACGGTAGCTATTGTCACCCGTCATTACCAGCGAGCCTTCACCCGTTTTGACTAAAGAACCATCGTATAAACCCGCATCGATTTTTGCTTGAATAGCATCGGCACGTTGTTGGTAATACTCCTGACGCCATTTTTTAGCCTCTTCTTTGTCAATAATATGCGAGGTTGGATCTGGATTACCGTCATTTACCACAAAATCGGTACCCAGATTGTAATCGCCACCTGCATCAATGCCATTGGCTTTATAGTCAGCGAGCCAAGCCAGATCTTCTTGCTCACGTTGATCAAGCGCTGCTTGGGTAATGTCATTGCTCCACACATCAAGTGGTACGGCATCTAACTGGTATTCGAATTTACCTAAGAACTGACCCGGACCATACATGCCTTTTTCTAAGTCAGGGGTACCCCAACCATAGCGCTCATCGGGTACGCCATCAGCGGATTTCCAGTCTTTATAGAGGCTACCATCTGGGTTATAACGGTTAGCGGTCGTGAACATGACATCACGCACTTGCAGAGCATTCATGGATTGGTAGCGGGACATCAAAACGCCCATGGCTCCCGTGACATGTGGTGCAGCCATTGAGGTGCCACTGAAAGTATCCCAACCTGGATTACCATCGGCATCGACGACACTGGAATAGATATAACGACTCGGTGCAACCACGGTCCACCATTTGGCGTTGCCCGCTTCGTTGAACATACCTTCAATTTCATAACCGGTCTTATCTGCGGTCTGTTTTAAACCCGCAACGGCAATCCAATGTTTCTCAGCTTGTGGATTGAAATAAGGGTAGAGAGGGCGGTAGTACGGGTTTTTGAAATCACGGTTACCTGTCGTGAAGACTTGTACCACATTGGTATCTTTCACTGCATCATAGGCGGCATCCACAAAGGATGGATTATCTCCATAGATTTTTTTGAAGTAAAAATATTCGTATTCAGTTTGTTGAGTGGTATCTACGGGTAAATGCACGCTAGTATTACCACCATCCGGTCCGACGGTTTTACCAGCATCAATAATTCTTGGGTTAGTTCCCCAGCTGTTATTGATGACTTGAGCGCCCGCATCGACCATGGCTTTCCAGCCAGTATAGAAATATTGGTAGTCTTGATAAGGTCCGTAGTTGTTGCTATCGGTAGCGCCGGTATTGCCCACATAGACATCCGATCCCCATGCAACTCCATGCATGCCTTCACCATCTCGATTCGCGCCAACAGTACCTGTAACGTGTGTGCCGTGAGTATCATTCACGCCTTTGATCCAATCGCCAGTCACATCGAAGGCTTGGCCTTTTTCATAGTGACCGCCTAATTCTTGTGGGTAACGCATACCTGTTGAGCCGTACTCACCTTTGGCTTTAACGGCGTGGAAGCGGGAACCACTCAGTTCTTGGTGAGATAATAACGCACCGGAGTCCATGACTCCGATTTTAGCGCCTTGTCCATGATATCCCAGCGCGTATGCACTAGAAGCATTCATGGCGGCTAAGCCCCAATCATTTTTATATTCTTGGCTTTCCCAACTATTTTTATCACCGAGTTGCCCAGTTTCAGAGTAAGCCAGTGTATAACCAGAAAATAATAGAGCAGAGGTAATAATCGAGAGTTGGAAAATATTTTTATTTATTACAGCTTTATTTTTATTGCGTGAAGATACAGCGAATTTTTGTGCTTTGTTCATTCTGATACCTTTATTATCAATAAATAACCATCATTAAGAATCAAAAACAGAATCGCTGAGATAATCTATTTTTTCTAAAAATAAATACTTGAGCGTCATCGCAAAGTTTTATCATTTATCCATAAAGTAGATTTATTGACTGGCTAATCACAATAAAACCAGATTAATGGTACGTAAAAAGAACAAATAAAATGACAATTTCATGTGGGGAATTAAACTAACTTCTGCTTTTTCATCATGAAATTAAAATTTGAATATATTTTTTTAGAATAAATCAAGAGTGGCAACAATTTAGCTTTATTTATTAACAGGCGTTTTTTATTAATGGATTTAAGTACGACTACTTAATTAAGGGTAATTAATTATTTTCTATTATTTAGCAATATTCATATTTTTATAACCAAAAAAAGCCCCCATTTTTTCAAATGAAGGCTATCTTTAAAATAAAATTAGGAAGCTAATAATTACTTATAAAGCTTTTTAATTTCTTGTGCGGCTGCAAAACCACGTTTTGCTTCTTTTTCTGCAATTTCAACGGACAGACCAATGTAAGAACGAGGGTCTAGCATGGCTTTGATTTCATCATTGCTAAAAGCGTCTGTGATAGTTTTGTTTTTGGTCAGGTTAGTATAAAAATCCTCACCATCCGCCGCAGTTTTGATGGCTTCTTCATACAGTAATGAGTGCGCTTTATCTTTACCCAGCTTCTCTGCCATTTTCATCATCACGTATTCAGTATTATCTAACCCTTTGTTTCTAAGAACGTTGTGTAACATTCTCTCTTCATGAGGCACTATCGTTCTAGAAAGCTCTTCAGTTCTTAACAGAATTTCCGTCGTGAGCTCAAGTGCTTCTTCGATGAGTCCATCAAATAGCATGTAAGAACTGCTATCACCTTCATACGGTCTAACTGCGGAGTACATTCCAACACTCGGTAGTGAATACAATTTCTGGGAGTTAGCAATAATCCCTTTCGCCAGTTTCGGGTTGATTTTGTGTGGCATGGTGCTGCTGCCCACGGTACCTTTGGTGAAGCCTTCAGACACTTCCGCAATTTCTTCCAGTGTCGTGCTATAAACTTCTTCCCCGATTTTATGGCAGATATTCGCCATCAGCGCTAAGTTTGCCATGTACTCGAGTTTATGGGTACTTAGGTTACGCGATGGTACTTCCATTGCGTGCATGCCGGTCAGTTCAGCAACGCGTTTTTGCACTTCTAAACCAATGCCCGGCATAGAGTTAAATGCACCTACAGCACCGCCCATCATGATGGTAAATACGCGCTTTTCACACTCTTTCATTCGTTGGTAGCAGTCGATGAAATCGCTGATCCACACGGACACTTTGTACCCGTAAGTAATTGGGATAGCGTGGCGCCCATGGGTTCTACCCGGCATCACCATGTGTTTCGTTTTTTCAGCAAGACCTGATAAGTTCTCGATGATCTCACTTAACAGCAGCATAAATTTATTATGGACTGTTTTCATCATGTACAGCTGCGAGCTTTGCTGAATATTTTGAGTGGTAATGCCGTAATGGATGTATTTACCACTCTCTTCAGAACATGCATTCACCAATACTTTTAAGAAGGGAACGAAGCCGTGCCCAATTTTTTGGTAAATGCGGCTCATCTCTGCAAAATCAATGTTCTCAATAACCGCTTTTTCTTTAATTTCATCAGCCGCTGACTGGGGGATGAACCCCGCTTCAGCTTGCGCTTGAGCTAACATGGATTCAAACATCAGCCAAGTATTGTATTTGGCTTCATCCGATAACAGGGCTTTTATGCCACGGTCATCGATAGTTTTACTCTTAGAATCATATAAGGCTCTCATCATATATCCTTTTATTTCTTCATGAACTCATCAACAGCGTTGCGAACAAATTCAACTTTCGGTCCATACACTACGTGGACGTGGTTTGCCGATGGAAAGAAGAATGCGGTACATCCTGATTCCAACATTAAATCTTTATCAATTTTATTCACTTCTGCGACATCAATACGCATACGGGTAATACAGTTATCTACGTTACGAATGTTCTCTTTACCGCCTAAGGCTTCAACAAGGATCTCGGCGATTTCGCCATAACGTTTTTCTTTAATTAAAGTATTTTTCAGGTTGCTAGACTCTTCACGACCTGGGGTTTTGATATCAAATTTGATAATCGCCCAGTAGAAGATGAAGTAAGTCACCACGGCTAAGCCGCCACCAATCAGCACTAAGAATATCCAGTTAGTGTGTTCGTACAGCAGGCCGAAGATAGTGAAGTCAAACACGGTTCCACGGATATACCCGATAGCAACGCCAGCGAATGACAACAACACTGCACCAATACCGACGATGATGGCATAGATTAAGTACAGCAGCGGTGCGATAAACACGAAGGTAAATTCGAGCGGTTCGGTAACGTTACCGAGCATTGCGGTGAGCACCATGGTCACCAACATTGATTTAACTTCAGCGCGGTTCTCTTTTTTCGATGTTTTATAGATAGCTAATGCAATGGCAGGGAATAGGAACAGCGTCACCAGCATTTGTTGCTGCGCCATAAAGCGCGTCAGGCTTGGCATCATTGCCCAGTATTCACTACTTGGACCTTGCTTAAATAACACTTCTGTTAAGGCTGGAACGACACCGACAAAGGTCTGTCCATCAATAACATAGGTACCACCAGCTTCGGTAAATCTAAACAGAACGTTCCAAACGTGGTGTAACCCGAATGGAATAAACAGACGTTCACCCCCTGCGGTAAAGAATGGACCGACAGGACTTAGGAAGACGGCAGAAAGCTTCATCAAGCCTTGAACTAATACTTCCCAGATAAACGGTAATGTTCCACCGACCATGATCATTAAACCGACCATGATAATCGCAACCGATTTTTTACCTGAGAAGAAAGCGAAGGCGGTTGGCAGCTCGAGGTTATAGAATTTATCGGTGGCCCATGCACCAATTAACCCTGTAATAATTCCCCCAGCGGCACTGATGTTTAAGGTTTGAATACCTAAAACCTTAATCTGTCCTACTTGACCCATAATCGCCGGATCCGCCAGTTTACCGGTGAGCACCAACCAAATATTCATGGTGATGACCAACGAAAGGTAACCCACAACGGAGGCGAAGACGGCGATTCCTTTATCGCGCTGACTCATTCCATACGCGACCCCCATGGCGAACAGTAATGGAATATTGTCGAAGATAACGCCCGCAATAGAACGGATACTGACAAGTAATGCGTTAACGGTTTCATTGCCGAGGAAAGGGAATCGAGCAATCATGTAGGTTTGAACTAATGCACCACTGATCCCCAGTATCATACCAATTGGAGCCAGAACCCCGATTGGCAGGAGCAGTGTCCTACCAAAGCGCTGGATTGACTCACCAAACTTTCTTTTAGCCATATTTTTTCCTAATGACGAAGAATTATTGAAATTAACTGGAATACTAGCACTGGGTTTTTTAAATGAAATGATGTTACGGTTTTAAATATTATCTCAGGTCATGCTTTAAGACCTAGGTCATTTAAATAAAGTAAATCTTTAAAAATCATGTTGATAATGATTTTCTTATCAATGTATTAGGGATTTTTTAAATAAATAATTATTTTAAAAATATCAAAAATAATTGAGTGAGGCGTAATTAACTAACTTTAAGCTAAATAAAAGAGAATAGAGGAACGTATTTACAGTAGATTTTCTAATTCATTAATAAGTAAATCTACCAGAATAAAAAATCCGGTTCTCGATTTTGAATCATCGCGTTTGGTGTCATAACTGTCGGCAAAGCAGAAAAGCGTGTTATTCGCATATGCGGTGAGTTCATTGGTATGAAAGGCGGTCATACTGATGATATTGGCTTCTTTCAGTTGAACGATTTTGGCGGTTTCGATGATCTTTTTCGTACCGCCTGAAAGAGAAATAAAAATGACGGTATCATTTTGGTTAACCAGACGAGTAAAGGAGTCAGAAAGGTTGTAATCATTGATAAAAAAGCAATGTAATCCGAGGGAGAAGAGTAAATGCTCGAGATAATAGCCGACGGCTTTACTGGTTCCTCGTGCCACTAGGAAAATATTTCGTGAACCGTGCAATATTTTCGCACAGTCCCGAATTTGGTCTTCATTAATCAGCGTGAACGTTTTATGAATATTATTTTCGAGCTGCTTTTTATATGACGTTGGATTTTTTTTCTCAGCTTTATTCTGTGAGAGTATGTGATTATTAATTTGGAATTTTAGTTCTTTAAACCCACTAAACCCTAATTTCTGGGATAAGTTAATAATGACTGTTTTAGATACAAATGTTTTGGCAACTAATTCATTAATATTTAAGTAGGGAATATCGGCAATGTTATCGGTAAGATATTTTAATACTTTTTTTTCACTGACGGTTAAGTTGTCATAATTCTTTAGAAAATCCAGCATATCTCACCTGATCAATAGAGTATCAAAAGCCCATTTTAGTCTGGGTTCGCGTGTTATTTATGATGATATCGACACTGTGTGAAGTGAGCACAAGCTCAACAGCGTTGATTATACGTTAAAGCCGTATTTTATGCAGGTTTTCCGAGAGTTTTTTTGATGTGAATGACTTATAAGGTCGATAATAATACTTATCTATTTAAGCTAAGAATATAAAAATGAGACGGACCTCAACCAGAGTCTAAAAGATTAAAAACGCCTTGTGATAAAGCACATCACGAGGCGTTTTTGTTTATCCTAATTCCTGCTCAATCATTATTTGAGTTGCCAAAGCGTTCCTTCAGAAATAACCGCGCTGCCATGAGAAGCAAATAACATTAGCTTGCGCGCATTAGGCTGGGGATATATACGGCTAGACATTGTGGCGTCACCATCGTTGACAAAGACTTCAACGGAGGAGCGGTCAATAAAAATACGCAATGAAAGTTTATCGCTCGTAGGTAATGGAATGCTGCGATAACCGTCCAACTCATATTCTGGGTAGTGCCGCCAGAGCACTAAGCGTTGAGATTGGCTATCAATATACAGCTCTAATCCATCGCCAACTTTATTACCTAGCGCTATGCCATATCGTTCTGCATGGCTTTGGCGTATATCCCAAACGAGTTCTAACTCGATGGCGCTGGAATGGTCGAGTAACACTTCTGTTTTACTGAACGAGTGCGGCTTAATGGGTTGGCTCTGTTGGCGCAGTGAGTTGGCTTCAATCACTGGGCGTTGGCATAAATGCCCATCTCGTTCAAATAACTCGCGTGGTAAGGTTAAGCAGCCCGCCCAGCCTTCTTGTTTTGATGGCATTACTGATTCCCACATATCCATCCAAGCCATAATGACACGGCGACCATCCGCTGTAGTGAAGGATTGTGGAGCGTAGAAATCGTGCCCGTTATCTAGTTCAGTCAATTTTTGGCTTTGTATAAATGCACTTCCTGCTTGCCAATGACCTTGGATCACTCCTGATTGGAAGCGGTTACGATATTGATAGCCTTTGCTTTGTTGAATGCCTTGTGGGGAAAACATCAAATAGTGGTGGCTGCCACAAGGGAAGAAGTCTGGGCATTCCCACATATAGCCGCCATCCAGATCCGCATGTGCGAGGATCCTATCGAGCTGCCATTCTCGCAATGAACGACCTTTATATAGCAGCGTTTGTCCACAATTAGCGGCATCTCGAGCCCCCACCACCATCCACCAAGTGCCATTTTCTTGCCAAATTTTTGGATCGCGAAAATGCATAATGCCTTCAGGGGGAGTGAGAATAACACCCTGTTTTTCAAAGTGAATACCATCAGTGCTTGTTGCCAAGCATTGAACTTCGCGGATTGCGCTATCATCGCCTTCTTCTTTGAGCCATACATGTCCGGTATAAATCAGCGAAAGTACTCCGTTGTCATTCACGGCACAGCCCGAAAAACACCCATCACGATCATAGTCATCACCCGGTGCTAAAGCGATAAGTTGGTGCTGCCAATGGATCATGTCGTGACTTGTTGCATGACCCCAGTGCATAGGTCCCCAATCTGCACTCATTGGATGATGTTGATAAAAAGCATGATATAAGCCATCAAAATAGATTAAACCATTTGGGTCATTCATCCAGCCAGCAGGCGGGGCGAGATGGAAGTCAGGGTAATAAGTATTGCCACGCTGAGCTTTAAGTTGCTCGAGAGCAAACTGTGCTTGCTGAAGTTGTTGTTTCATAATTCCACCGTTTTTTTCGACGTTGTCATGGGGTTGCTGACGGTTGATGTGTTTTCTGATTGCAGAAGTACGCTAGAGATTATCGTCATGGAAATGACGATGGCGGCGAGGATCATATAAGTATCGGCGAAGCCTAATGTGTCATAGCCGTACCCTGCTAACGGGGATAAGAATGAAGCACACAGTGACGCCGTAAACTGGAAGCCGACTAAATAGATGGTTGCGGATAAGCGTTTATCAAATACAGACGTAATGTATTTAAATAATGAAATTAAGAGAATAGGAAGTTCAACGGCATGCAGTAGCTTCATGAATGAGATAGTGATGGCGTCATCGGCAAGTCCTGAACCCAAAATACGTAGCGCCATGATCAAACCACTTAACAATAGACCCCGTTTAGCACCGATACGATTTACAAGGAAAGGCGCTAAAAACATCCCGCCTGCCTCTAAAAAGACCTGAAGCGAATTTAAGTAGCCGAACATCTCATTGCCTTCATTTTGATTCGCAAACAGGGAGGCAAAATAGACTGGAAATTGTTGGTCGTAGACGTTATAAACACTCACACCACAGACAAATATTACTAAAGACCAAAATGAGCGCATACGTAAAAGTCCCAGCGCATCAGAGACAGTTAGCGATTGAGTTTTACCGAATTCAAGTTCGTTCATAGTATGAGGACGAACGTTACGTAAACGCCATAACAGAATGATAAACAGCAGTGCGCTGACAGACCCCATGGCGAAATTTAAGTTGGGATCAATATTAAATAACAGCCCAGCAAAGAAAGTGGCACCCGCCCAACCCAGCGATCCCCACATACGGGCACGCCCATATTCAAAGCTCGCGATGCGGCTAACCCGTTCAGTATAGGATTCAAGTGCACCGATACCAGCAAAGAACGTCGCCCCGACATAAATCCCTAACGCTGCGGCACCCGCAAAAATGTTCCATTTTAATAACGGAGTACAGACAAAAATAAACCAAGGTCCACTGATTAATAACAACCCACCCAGAAACCATAATAAATTTTTGCGTAAACCGAGTCTGTCCTGAATAAATCCATACAGAGGCTGTGCACAAAAAGCCGTTAGACTAATGACTGAAAAAATAATGCCGGTATCAGTACCCTTTAAGCCAATTTTTTGGCTGAGCCACAGAGAGACTAAGGAAAACACGGATGACCATGTCCAAAAGAATGTAAATAATAAGCCGCTTAATGTGAGATAGGCATGTATGTTAGCGCGTGTTTTTTTGCCCATAGCTATTCTCCTACTGTCAGAATACCTATATTGTTAATGTTAACATCAGCATTAGAAAAGAAGGCATTGTGCATAAATATGATGTTAATCACCAATGTTAACATTAACATTGGTGGTATGTGAGGGGTGTCACAGGTTTTTTATTATCACAATCATGTGGCTATTTTTTGGTTGATATACTCCGATGAAAAGACGTTGGATAAGTCATTTCATCGCTTAAGACACATGTCGAATTTAGAGCGCAGAGGGCAAAATGGTACTCTTAAAAGATGTCGCAAAGCTGGCTGGTGTTTCAATGATGACGGTTTCAAGAGCGATTAATAATCCTGAGAAACTGAAAAAAGAGACACTGGCGCGTATTCAAAAAGCAATTAGCGAAACGGGTTATACCCCTGACCTCTCTGCACGCATGATACGCGGTACGCGTTCAGGACAAAAACCGCGAACTATTGGCGTGTTAGCACTTGATACGGCGACCTCGCCATTTTCTGTCGATATTACGCTCTCTATTGAAGAAACGGCGCGTTCACATGGTTGGAATAGTTATGTTGTGAATATGCTAGAAGGTGATGATCCTGAAGCCATCGCGAGTCTGCTTTTTTCGCATCGCCCTGATGGCATTATTTATACGACAATGGGGCTACGGCAGGTTGAAATAACCAAGCACATGATGAAAGTTCCACTGGTACTCGCCAATTGTGAAAGTTTGAATGTACAGACTGCCAGCTATGTGCCGGATGATGAAGATGGGCAATATAACGCGGTTAATGCACTATTAAATGCAGGTTATCGTCGACCATTGTGTCTATATTTACCTGCCAAACATCCAGCGACTATCCGTCGATCTCTTGGGGTTAAACGTGCTTGTGAGGAGCATGGTATTCATGCCGACACGCTCATCCATCATTTTTTGATGATGGACAATTATTCGGATATTCCTGAAATCGTGCGTCAGCAGATCCACCATGGTAAAGCGAACTTTGATTCAGTCATCTGTGGAAACGATCGGATCGCCTTTATTGTTTATCAGATCTTGCTAGAAAGTGGATTAAAGATCCCAAAAGACGTGGCGGTGGTTGGCTATGACAACATGGTTGGGATCGGTGAATTATTTATCCCACCTCTTTCAACGGTACAGCTTCCCCATTATGAGATAGGCAAGCGCAGTGCGTTGCATATCATTAATGGGGAGACACACCGAGATACTGTTTATATTTCATCGCCTTGGCTACCAAGGGATTCAATTTAATTTTTAACTATTATCTGTGGAGTAATTTATGACCGATAAAGTGTGGGTCCTTGGTGATGCTGTCATTGATCTGATCCCTGAAAGAGATGGTTGCTTATTACAGCTTCCGGGGGGAGCGCCAGCTAATGTTGCTGTTGGTGTCGCTCGCCTTGATGGGCAAAGTGGGTTTATTGGTCGTGTCGGGAACGACCCGTTTGGTCGCTTTATGCGCCGTACACTCGCGCAAGAGAATGTGGATATCGCTTATATGAAGTTAGATCCACAACATCGCACATCGACCGTGGTGGTTGAACTTGATGACGAGGGGGAGCGGACTTTTACGTTTATGGTACGCCCTGCTGCAGATCTTTTCTTAGAAATTGAAGATTTACCCATATTCCAGAAAAATGAGTGGTTACATGCTTGCTCTATTGCACTGAGTGCTGAGCCGAGTCGTAGCACAACATTTCATGCCATGGAAATGATTCGCCGTGTAGGGGGCCGAGTGAGTTTTGATCCAAATATTCGAACTGACCTATGGCAGGATGAAACCCTGTTACGTGAGTGCTTAGATAAAGCGCTGACATTTGCATCTGTGGTGAAGTTATCCGAAGAGGAACTGTTTTTTCTAAGTGGTAAAACCGATATTCAGCAAGGTATTACACATCTTTCAGCGCAATACTCTTTTGATTTACTGTTGGTCACTTTAGGTAAAAACGGCGTGATGGCGTGTTGGCAAGGCAATATACTGCATTATTCGGCTAGATCAGTCGTGGTCGTTGATACTACTGGCGCGGGAGATGCTTTTGTTGCTGGTTTATTAGCTGGATTGTCTGTCTATGGTTTGCCCCATGATGAAAACACACTTGGTATCATTATAGGGCAAGCACAAATTTGTGGTGCGTTAGCCACGACTGCGAAAGGGGCAATGACGGCATTACCTTATCGTCAAGCGCTACAAAAGAGCCTTTAGTATGATTTTGTTTTTATGGATATTGTGAAAATGCAGCAAGGACGGAACGATTTATCAACGTGATTTGCCAGAAAAGCAAAAACCCGCCACTAGGGCGGGTTCTTTAAATAGTGGTGCCCGGACTCGGAATCGAACCAAGGATACGCGTTCTATACCAAATTTTTATTGATTAACAGTCGGTTACATTTTCGCTTCGATGGGCAATGTACCATTATTCTGTACCATTTTTCAAGTTTTTTATGACCAGCTAGAGCATCTAGCTTTTCAGCAGGAATGAAATGTCCTAAGATTGATGAAATTTTTAACTCGAGTAAACATTATGGCAAAAAAGCTAGAGCAATGGAAAAATAGACTTGCCGTTGAGAAAATTGTAGAGGGCATGAATGCTGCATCATCTAATGCACGAAGGCTTCTGAACGATGCCTCTGCTTTATTTGATTTAGAACGCTATCCCTCTGCTACCTCTCTAGCAATCTTGGCTATAGAAGAAGCAGGAAAGGTGTCAATACTTCGAGAGATGTCGCTGTTGAAAGATGGCAAAGATATCAAACAGATTTGGCACAGGTATCGCTCACATACTGAAAAAAATATGATGTGGGTGTTTCTTGATGCAGTTAAAAAAGGCGCCAGGAATCTCAAGGATTTTTCACCAATTTTCAGCGATGAATCAGAACATCCCTTTGTATTGGATCAATTAAAGCAAATATCATTTTATACGGATTGTCTTGGTAAGGCACATTGGTCGATACCAGACAATGTAATCGATAGAGATACAGCTATAAGCATCATAGAAGCCGCTAAACCGTTAGTGTCGTCAAAATTACACACAGTCGAGGAGGTTGAACTCTGGGTGAAGTACTTGGGACCTGTGTGGAAAACTGATGATGCTCTTAAGCGTGAGGCATTAAAAAGTTACTTCGATGCCATGTCCGCAAAAGGATTACTTTCAAATAAAACTGCTGTCTCAGCATTCTTAAGTATCTGAATCAATATTTCTTTAGGGATATTGCTGTTGGAGCTGCGAGAGACCTGAAATGGTTGATCTGCTCCCCGTTGAACAACACGCCGCAATGTTGTTAACGTGACTGTTTGGCTACGAGATCAACTGCGAACTTCCGCTCTTCGCTCAGACCAGACAGGTTTAGTCCTATTTTTCCTACGCAACTCGACAGTCTGGTCTGAGGTATGCAACTAAATTACCTTTTTGATATTGGCGATATCTTCATCGGTTAATATTCCTTTCTGCTTTAATGGCGATAACTCAGCTAGAAATTCTAGCGAGTCCATTTTCTGCGAGATAAGTGATATTTCATAGATTAGTTCTTTCTTTTTACTGTCTAGTTCTTCTTGAGTAATCATATCGGCATCAAATAGTGCTGATAGCTTTGTTAGTGTTGATATGAACTCTTCTTGAACAAACACCCTTTCTTTGTCTTTATGCTTTTCTGTGAGGTAAATCATGCTAATAGCACCGATGATTGAAGCAATTATGACATAGATGCCCGTTGCTCCATGGTATATTAAAAAGCCTCTATAGCGTGAATATCTATCAGTATCAAACAAGTTCAGTGTTACGAATGGGTAAGCAACCAATAGTATGATGATTAATAGCGATAATACAGCATATTTGTTAGGTAAGCCTTTCCCTTTGGCTAATATCTTGATGCCGATACCAATGAATATTGGGGTTGCAATCGTTAGGACATAGAGGAGTACATCATTGATTTTGAACATGTAATATAGTGAGATTCCTATGCCAACAATGATGTACAGTATGCCATGAACTTTGCCAGTTTCTGTTTCTGACTCAATTTTATCAGCAAAGGCTGAGTAGAAGCTTGCTGATAGGATTAATGAGGTAATGAATAGTGAGATTCTGGCAAATATTGCATTACTATTTGAATAATTCGGGTCGAAGCTATGCACCCCGATTACATTTTGAGTGATGAAGATTGAGCCGATAGCCGCTAAGCAGGCAATGATTACCCAACGTTTTGATACTTTATTCATTTGGTTGACTCCTACGGATATTTTCTTGCCTTACATGGCACCCATACATTGTTATCATTTAGGAAAAACGCTGGGATCGTATGAATCATCAGTATCTTGGCAGATGTTTGACTATCAGCGAATACAAGCGTTATTCGGTCGTGTTTTTCATTTTCAGTTCTTATGATTGGTAACTTATAAATTCCCTCAATTGAAAGCAGCATGTCCTTATCTAATGTCGCATGAACACCGTTTTCACATTGCAGCCACACGTTAATCGGGGCAGGGAGTGCTAGCCCGAAGGCACTATAGAGTAAAGCTAGACTGAGTATGATTTTCTTCATCGTTTGTTTTCCAGTAAATCAGGACGGTTTGTCCTGATGATGCGGTAAATGCTTGTGACCCCAACGCCTAGCTGGCGTGATATGGCGGGTTTGGTTAACCCTTGTTCAAGCAGCTCAATAATTTCATCGGTTTTCTCTCTGGCTGTGGGCTTCCGTCCTTTGTACCTCCCTTTTAGTTTCGCCAGTGCGATACCTTCGGCTTGGCGTTCAAGCATGATTTCACGTTCGAAGGTTGCAATTGCTCCAATCATGGTTAACATGAGTTTGCCCGTAGGCGTTCCTGTATCGATCCCTAGGTTCATTATCTGTAATCGGACGTGCTTGGCATCCAAGTACTCGGAGATCTCCAGCAGGTGCTTTGTGTTACGTGCTAGGCGGTCTAACTTGGTGACCTTGACCGTGTCACCATCACGCACGTATTCCAGCATTGCTGTAAGCTCAGGACGGTCGTCTTTCGCACCGCTGATGATTTCTTTAAAAACCTTTTCGCAGTCCTGTAAAGCATTGAGCTGAGCGTCAAGGCTTTGACCACGGGTTGATACTCTGGCGTATCCGATAATTGCCATTGTTGTTCTCCATTCGACCCAATAGACCATGCTAAGCTATACGACAGACCAAATATGCCGTATTGGCTCTGTGGTAGGCTTTCAAGCTGTATTTTGCTGTTTGTTTAGATGCGTGCCCTTGATGCATGAGCAGTGGTAGGGGAAAAGTATTAGATATTTGTGTTAGTTGAACAGTAATCAGTAAACGCTTGAAAGGTTGCTGTAAGAAAGGTTATCACTGCTTGTTTTACTGCTTGAAGTAGTATAGTCCAAACCATTTGTAGTCCCCATGACCTGTAATTAGTTGAATCGTACATAATTTAACCTTGGTTGTGTGAATGTACTTTTCTTGTACCTTTATTGGTTAATTTTGTTGAAAGCTTCATTGTTTTTTTCGTTGGGAACGCTTGTGGCTGTGCAATTTTGGAGGAGAGAGAATCTTAGTGAATAGCTTGATGCCATCAACCGAATCTAAGGAAAGCATATACTTAAGAATGGGAAAATGAGTATATAATATAGATAGGGGGGTAGTTGACTATATAGCCTATATGTTTCAGTTGTAGATGTGTTGAAACGTAGAATTTTGAAGAAAGCCGCATAATGGCGGCGATCTCTTGTTATATTTAACTACGACATCTACGGTTTAGTGTTGACTGGCTTAGACTGACACTTCTTCCCCCTGAGTATTCAATTTGCAACCGATGAAGGATATCTTTGATTTCCTTCATTCGTTGTTTTGGGGAGTGGAGTAAGAAAGCGTATGGGTTATGATTGATATCATAGGCTTTTTTTGAGGATTCACTAGTGATTTTTAACCTTGATGTCGAACGTGATTCTACAGCGTAGCAGATACATTTTGCATAGAAGGTTGATAGGCTGCAAATTTCTTTTGTTTGCCTTACCGCATTTAGCCAGATGTCAGATTCGCTATGTTTGACCCGAAAATAAGTCATTTCAGGGTGATTTTGTTTAAACCAGCGGTCTCTTCTGGGGTCATTGAGTAGATAGTATGCTTTTTTGTCGTGAGCATCTTCATCAAACTCAATGACAAACTCATAAAAATCATCAGTTACTAGCTTGATATGGATATCGGTACGGTATCGCCCTATGACTTTTTGAGGTGTAATCGTACATGTGCCTTCATTAGGATAAATTTCATGAAGAACTTCAGTTAGCTGAGCACAAAACGCATCTTCGAATTTAGAGCGATACGCTTTGATTGGAAGGTATGTTTGCGTACGCTCTTCTATCTTTTCTATCGCCTTCTGATATCGACCATTTTGAGTGCTATATGTGAGTAAGACTAACGCTTCTATAGCAGTCACGGTATCATCTGACGTTAAATGGTCGAAAATTTCAGGGCGACATAGCTGTTTAATCTCGTCAGGAGCCTTAGCTGCCTGCTTTCGAAGTCTATTAATCCACTGTTGTGGGCGTTGTCTATTGAGTTCAACATACTGATAGAGATTTCTAATCTTTATTTCACCATCACAGAAGATAGGAGGGTATCTTAAATAGCCTTGTCGCATTAGTTATTTCTCCCATTCCAGATGTTAAGGGGAGAAAGGTTAAGCTTTGGCGTTCTATCAATAAGTTCTTTCTTAATTGGTGTAGTATAAGCACCGTATCCTCGTCCTACTGAGCCTTGAGCATGCCCTGTAATGCTATTCTGGACATCTTCCCTCTCTCCACGATTACGGCAGTATGTAATGAATGTATGCCTAAAGCTATGCGTTGGCTTGATATCAGGATTATCTATCCCATGTTTACGGATGTATTGACCGAACCAACGAATAAAGTTGTAAGAGTACTTACCCGCAGAATTGCGTTGACCCGAAAATAGGTAATTCTCCCGACTGTTAACGTAATCCATAAAGCCGAGTTCGATTAGATGGTCATGCAAGGGGATTATGCGAGTATTACCGGTTTTAACTGACTGGTTTTCCCCCATTTCAACCTGAATACAAGGGATGCCATTATCTTCAATGATATTCTGTCTATATAGCTGGCAGATTTCCTCAACTCGGGCACCAGTGTAATACAGGATGATAGGAACCCAATATGCCATTGCGCCATGAGGTGATTCCTCCCCTGCAAATAGAGGGAGATTGAAAATGGAAGTTACTTCACTTTCACTAAAGGTGTAATGGTTATTATTAGAACGCTGACGTTTTTTCTTGGGGATCTCAGATATTGGATTTGCTTGTAGTAAACCATTTTCAACGGCAACACGGAATATGGCTGATAATGCCATTAATAAATTTCTCACGCGTTGAGGACTAAGCTTATCACCTGTGAGTTCAGCTTGTTGTTGTAGCGTTAGCTTTTTAGTTGCCTTTGTTGGGCGAAGAGGTTGCATCTCCATTAAAGAGCGAAACTTCATGATGTCTTCTTTAGAAATTGCTTCGATGGGTTTTAACCCAATGAATTCACTAAAGCGATTAGCCGCAGTGGAGTATTCCTTGATTCGTTTTTCAGCTCTGTTTGGCTCATCTCTGAAAATTTGCTTTTTATATTCTTCAAATAGCTCACTAAATGATATTGAGGTTGTGCTTTCTTCCTGTATTTCAGTCGCTTTATACTCAGGAAAGATGCCCACCACCAGCATTTCTACTGCTTGGTTTCTATAGTCAGCTAATCGCCATGCTAACTTGATTCTCCATCTTGGTGTCAGTTCTACGGGGAAAAACTCTATTGCCTCTGCCAGTTCGTTTTTAACTAGCTGTAGGATTTCAATATCGAGTTGTTCTGATTTAATCGATGGGTATGGATCTGATAATCCCAGCATTACGCTGATATCTGGAGGAGTGTAGCTAGTACTTATGTTATTTTTTTGTCTTAAGTACTCAACAATTGTTCTACTTTCAATCGTAAGGTCTAAACCATGAGGGTAATCGAATAGATAGCGTTCTTTGATGAGCTCCGGCTTGGAAAGGATAAAAGTCGACCAGACGGATGCAATACGTTCGATATCATCATCTGTGACGGACTGTTCAGCTTTGAGGGTTTTTCTAGCGTGCTCTATTTCAGCTTGCATTAAGGCAGTAACGGCTGGAGCTCTAAGTTTTGCTTCTGCAAGATCTTTAGTTTTTAGTGAACGCTTAATCTCACCTTTTCCAAGCGTGTCTTGAAGTTCGGCAGGGACTGCCATTCTGAGGGTGTAAACCCCGTGTCGGTTCTTAGTTGGCTGTATCATCGTACTCATGAATGTACCACCATTCTGTACCACCGTGAAGCGATTACGGTGATGGGTGAAAGATGAAATTCACTGATGAACCAATAAGTTAATGATATAGAAAGCAAAAACCCCCGCCGAAGCGAGGGTTATAAATGCGTGGTGCCCGGACTCGGAATCGAACCAAGGACACGGGGATTTTCAATCCCCTGCTCTACCGACTGAGCTATCCGGGCAACGGGGCGCATTAAACCGTATTAGGCTGTTCTCGTCAATGCATTTTTAATAAAAAAAACCATTTTCGTACTGAGTGTTTTCTTTTTCGACAAAAAACGTCTGTTTAACGCGCGAGTGAGTTAAATTTAACTTAATGCGCCTTTTTTACGGCATAACGCGATAGTTAAAATATCTTCTGAAAGCTGTTGGGCAATTTCAACATCATTGACATCGCGATTAATCAACAAGCGATTCAAACAACCTTCTAAGACCAGCTCCATTTGATTGGCGACTAACTCGGCATCTTCAATATCTAATTCATCCAAGAGTTGCTTAGTAAAGTTGAATGAATTGGCTTTTTGTAGGCGGCTTAATTGGTGAATAGGATGTTCTGGGTCAGGATAGTAGTTACAGGCAGAGATAAATAAGCAGCCTGGGAAGCGTCCTTCACGGACTTTCTCTGTGAGCTGTTGATAGCGTGCCATGAGCTTTAATTGTGGGCTTAGTCGCTCATCTAATAACGTCTGACGCTGCCATACTTCAATTTGTTGTCCATGATAGCGTAGAGCGTCATAAACGAGCGCCTCATCATCAGGCCAAAATTGGCGAAGGGTCGTAAAATCAGATTCAACTTCAGTCAATAAACTCTCTGTCGATGCGGATAACCCTTGTTTTTCTAACTGGTTTAACGCATGGCTTAAAATAGTGTCGCGCTGGATACTCATTGTTATCTCCATCACAAGATTTGCTGATTTTGCCATCATAGCAATGTTCAAAGTTGATTTATAGGCGTTGATTTTGTCACAGGTATGACGGTCATTGAGGGGAATTGAGGGAGAAAAGGACTGAAAAGAGGTAGAGAGGATGGCTCCTCTCTATACCTAACAAATTGTTTAGTAGAAAGTTATTTCTAGTTAAGCAATTTTCTCTCTATATCAATATCGATATGATAAAAATCGAAAATATTTTGTAAGAACTCATCAATATCGTGCTTTTTTAACTCTAAAGCATGCAAAATTCCCAAAAGATTTTGAATAGTAATCGCATTGACACCTCGCTCATAGCGAGAAATTTGTTGTTGGCTGATGCTTAAACGAGAAGCTAATTCAGCACCCGTGAGTCCAACAACTTTACGGCGGCGTTTGAGAAATGAACCAATATAGGTAGACACTTCATGGTTATCGAATCGTTGGTTAGTTATCATGATCCCTCCATGCGAGAATGATTAAGACAATATTATTCAAAGATAATTAAATATTATTATCTTTAATGGGCTAGAGTAATCGAAAATTGACTAGGTCAATTTGGGGATATTTAACCGCTAAGTTAAATTAATTACCAATATTTATGACGGATTGATAGGCTATTTTCGATAGCTAATAGCTATTTTAAGTACGCAAATCAAGAGTGCAAAATTAAAGTTGTTTGGGTTTTTATTTTAATCATCTTCAGTTATTTAGTTTATTAAACTAGATTATTGGTTTTTTGGTGTATTTTTATTGTGATAAACACTGGCTTGTTTTTCATGGGAATAACGAGGAAAATAATAATGAAATATTAATTAAGACATGTGCTGTTACACTTATATATATGTTATTCATAAATATGTTTCGAGAGAAAGATTTATATTTACTTCGTCATAAATATATAGATTTGTTTATTGATTATCGATGTTATTTTAAATAGTTTATCAAGAATAATAATAAATATTAGAGATTGTAAATAAGGAATACAGATTAATGAAAATTATCATTGCACCTGATTCTTTCAAAGAAAGTATGAGTGCGGACATTGCAGCTCAGTCAATCATTCATGGTTTTCAACGGGTGTTTCCTGAAGCGGAATATGTGTTGTTACCTGTTGCTGATGGTGGCGAAGGAACGGTTGATGCATTAGTCGCTGCGCGGCATGGCAAAAAAGTGTCGGTGAGAGTCGCTGATCCTCTCGGTATGCCGGTGACGGCGCACTATGGATTATTAGCCGAAAGTCAAACTGCGGTCATTGAAATGGCGCAAGCCAGTGGCTTGATGTTAGTGCCTATTGAGCAGCGCAACCCGATGCTGACAAACAGCTATGGAACGGGGCAGCTGATTGCGCATGCGCTTTCCCAAGGTGTTAAGCAAATCATTTTAGGCATTGGTGGTAGTGCGACCGTGGATGGTGGCGTGGGAATGTTGCAGGCTCTCGGCGTCAAATTTTATGATGAAAATCGGCAGTTGCTTGGGACTTCCGGTAACAGTCTCCCGCAAATTGCTCATATTGATATTCAGCATCTTGATTCACGCTTGTCCCATTGCAAAATTGACGTGGCTTGTGATGTCAGTAACCCTTTAGTTGGCAAGCAAGGCTCCGCGGCAGTTTTTGGTCCGCAGAAAGGGGCGACTTCAGAAATGATTGTGGAATTAGACAAGGCTCTGGATCAGTTTGCGGGTCATCTTCAGAATTTAACAGGAACGGATTATCGTTACCTTGAGGGCGGTGGTGCCGCAGGTGGGATAGCTGTTGCTATTGCTGCATTACTCGGTGGTGAGCTTAAATCAGGTATTGAGATTGTGATGGCGGCTTTGCAGTTTGAGCAACATTTGCAGAATACGGATTTGGTGATTATTGGTGAAGGCAGTATGGATGGGCAAACCGCAGGAGGAAAAGCGCCAATAGGTATCGCGAGACTAGCAGCAAAACACCAAATTCCAGTCATTGCACTGAGCGGAGTATTAGGCGAGGGCATTGAGGCGTTGTATCAAGAAGGTGTGACGGGAGTATTCAGTATTTTACCGCGCTTAGCCCCACTCAATGAGGTTCTCAAACAGGGTGCAGAGAATTTAGAAAACGCTGCCTTTAATGTGGCTAATGTTTTGAATATTGGTCGTCATTTGAAGAATAAAAATTAAAAAATTTACTGATGGAAAATATGGCGTTTTTTCCGATATTTATTTTATATGCACTTTTTCCGATACCATGTAGCGATGTAATTTGGTAAATGATGGGTTAATAAAGCAATAAACAAAAAAGAATAGGTAAAAAGATGCTTAACCCGACTACATTTGTCCCACTGAAAATCATCGCTTCTGGCATTGCATTGCCAGCCCATAAAGTTTTATCAGTGGATTTGGATAAGCAGCTGAATAAGCCTAGCGGTTATGTTGAAAAACGCTCAGGGATCCGCTGGCGCTATCATGCATCGAATAGTGATAGCCAAGCGGAGCTCGCCGCCGAAGCCATTCATGATGCATTAATTCGCCATCATATTGACCCGTCCACTGTTGACGCTTTAATTTGTGCATCAGCCATTCCTGTGCAAGCACTGCCTTGTAGTGCCGCGCATATTTTGGCTCATAGTAAACTCTCTTCCGGTATTGCTTGCTTTGATATTAATGCCAGCTGTGTGAGTTACTTATCCGCGTTGCAAGTTGCTGGCGGATTGCTCGCGACTCACCAATATCAGCGAATTGCGATTGTCTCTGCGGATATCGCTTCTCGGGGGATCGATTGGGATCATGAAGAATCTTCCTTAATTTTTGGTGATGGCGCAGCCTGCACCCTCGTCGAACGTGGCGATGGGAAGAGCGGTATTTTAGCATTCCGTTTGGAAACCTATCCTGAAGGATTAGATCTCTGCGAGATCCGTGCAGGGGGGACACGCTGTAATCCGCGCTCAGGTATGGAGCCCAGTGACTTTTTATTTCACATGAAAGGCAAACCATTATTTAAGATGGCATCCGCCATGGTTGAGGATTTCATGCATAAAATACTCTCTCAAGCGGGAGTGAGTTTAACGCAAATTGATACAGTGGTGCCCCATCAAGCGAGTCACTTATCCTTGGAACATATGCGTAGGCGTCTTGGTGTCACCGCCGAACAGTTAGTCGATATCTATGCCACACATGGCAACCAAGTGGCGGCATCAATTCCTTCAGCGTTACATGACGCGATTATGACCGATCGTTTTTATGGAAAATCACACGTGATGTTGGTAGGAACGGCAGCAGGGCTGGCTTTATCGGCGATGGTACTTGTGCCATGAAAATTTTAGTCACCGGCGCAACCAGTGGGCTTGGACGGAATGCTGTTGAAACGTTGTTACGGGAAGGGCACGACGTGGTGGCTTGTGGGCGTGATTTAGCTGTCGGGCAGACATTGATGGATGCGGGAGCGACATTTATTCCCGTAGAGTTGGCACAGCTTACTTGTGAAGCTGCTCGCGAATTAATGGCGGGATGTCAGGGGGTTTGGCATTGTGCCGCGCTATCGGCTCCTTGGGGGGAGAAAAAAGCCTTCGAAGCAATTAATTGGTTGGCAACCAAAACATTGGCACAGACAGCGGCAAAAGAAGGAATTGAGCGGTTTGTGCATATTTCTACGCCCGCGATTTATTTTAATTTTACGCACCAAAATAATATTCGTGAATCAACGACTAACACGCAATTTGCGAACGATTACGCTCGAACTAAATTCCTTGCGGAGCAAGAGATTGCCAAGCTAGTTCCCGATTCTCCCTTGACCACTTTTGTGATCTTACGACCTCGTGGACTGTTTGGTGCTTACGATCGTGTTTTACTGCCACGTTTGATGGCTCAAGTTCGCGCTCGTCACGGCAAACTTGTCTTACCGGCGGGAGGTAAAAATGCTTTTGACCTCACCTATGTCGATAATGTTGTGCATGCCATGTTATTAGCAACAGAAAAACCGCTAAAAAGTGGCTCGATATTTAATATTACAAACCATGAACCTCTGCCATTAGCCACAACATTACAGGCACTTTTTGCACAAACTGGTACATCCTGCCAGATTAAATCTGCGCCTTATCCGTTGTTATATGCGGTGGCATTGGGTTTAGAAAAATGGGCGATGATACAGAAAAAAGAGCCGCTATTAACCCGTTATAGCCTTGGCGCTGCCTATTTCACGATGATTTTGAATAACGAACGTGCTCAAAATGAGCTCGGTTATACTCCGCGTTACTCGATGGCGGAAGGCATTGCACGTACAGCACAATGGTTGCAAGAAAATCAAGAGGGCGTTCAATGATGAATATTCGGGTATTTGAAGTTGGTTACTGTACCCATCCCGGCTGTGTTGCACTCAAAGGTGCCAGTATGAAAGCGTGCAAATTCCCTGCACGTGCATGGTTGATTGAAGGTCAAGACCAACGTTGGCTGTTCGATACGGGGTATGCTGACCATTTCTATGACCATACCCGCGAGGGGATTATGCGGTTGTACCGTGCAGTCACGCCAGTTTATTTCGATACTCAGGATGCGTTAGTGTCCCAACTTAAGGCAGATGGTATCGAGCCTGCCGACATCACTGGGGTGATTATTTCTCATTTCCATGGTGACCATATTGCGGGATTGCGAGATTTTCCCAATGTCCCTTTTATTTGTTCTGGCGATGGCTGGGAGAAAACCCGAGGATTAACGGGTTTTTCGGCATTACGTAAAGCCTTTGTGCGCGGATTGATACCCGAAGATTTCGAAGAAAGAGCGCGGTTTTATGAAGGTTTTGAGCATATTGAGCTGCCCGAAGCTTTAGCCGAATTAGGATTTGGTTATGCAATAAACCCTGAAAAAACCTTAATTGCAGTACCGCTGCCGGGTCATGCCGCGGGGCATACAGGGCTGTGTGTCGCGACGGATGACGGCTGGATCTTGCTGGCGGGGGATGCGGCATGGTCACCAACGAATTACCGAGAATTACGCGGACCAATGGCGGTAGCGAATTTAATTATGGATGACCGCCAAGCCTATTACGATACGCTCAATAAATTGCATCAGATTGATAAGCGTCACATACCGATTCAACTGTGCCATGAAGGTGATTTGTGAAGCTGCTAAAAATTCTGTGGTATTACTGGCAAGCTCGCCGACTACGTTTTACCGATCGTGGGGTGCTAGAACGATATCAACAGAGACGATTATCGCGATTTACTCAGCGTTTTTTACGTCGCAGTCCCTATTTTTCGGCGTATTGTGAGCAAGCACTCACTCAATGGCCCGTGATGGATAAAGCCTTGATGATGCGGCATTTTGATAGCATGAACACTCAAAATCTGAAGGTTGATGAGTTATTCGCTTGCGCAAAACAGAGTGAGTTTTCTCGGGATTTCTCGCCAACAGTTGGGCAATTCAGTGTGGGGTTATCATCCGGTACTTCAGGTAAGCGCGGTATTTTTGTGGTCAGCCCTGACGAACAAGCTCGCTGGTCGGGAACCATGTTAGCCAAAATGTTACCCGATGGGCTATTTGCGGGTGAACGTATTGCATTATTTCTACGTGCAAACAATAACTTATATGAGAGTGTGAATAATCGTTGGCTCTCTTTTCAGTTTTACGATCTGCTCGGGGATTTTGATGAGCATCTCGCTGCGCTTAATGAATGGCAGCCTACTATTATTGTTGCTCCTGCACAGGTGCTAGTGGAAATTACAAAGCGTCAGCTACGAGGTGAGTGCTCGCTAACTCCGAAAAAAGTGATTTCAGTGGCAGAAGTATTGGCAGCGGATGATAAGGCATTGCTCCAATCAGTGTTTCTTGATGTCGGTGAAGTGTATCAAGCCACCGAGGGCTTTCTGGGGTGCACCTGTGCCCATGGAACGTTGCATCTTAATGAGGCTTTTTTATATATCGAAAAGCGATGGATTGATGAACGTCGATTTTCACCGATTATCACGGATTTTACGCGGCAAACTCAGCCCATTGTGCGCTATCAACTGGATGATATCTTGGTTGTTAGAGAAACTCCATGCCCCTGCGGTGATGCACAACTGGCTATTGAACGCATTGAAGGGCGTAGCGATGATCAATTGGTCTTAACCAATCAACACGGTGAGCCAATAACCCTGTTTGCGGACGCCTGTAACCGAGTGATATGCAATACTCTACCAACGGAAACAGATTACCGACTTCATCAACAGGGGCAGTTATTCACCTTATCCGCGGATTGTGAAGACGCGGCGCTCTTGGCGTGTAAGCAAGCACTAACTGACTATTTTGAACTGCAAGGCGCAGTGATAGCGCATCTTCAGTGGCAATTCAACACGACCTTGCCTGTGACGACAATGGCAATCAAGCGTCGGCGGATCACGCGGGAGGCGCCATGATAACGTCGATGTCAGTATGGCAGCGTGTGGGGCATTTGTTATTAGGTTGGGGATGCGTTGGGTTTGTCTACTCCTTGACGGGGCATATTTATTCTTCCGCACATATTATTTCCCCCACCGTGATTGATGATGTCATCGGTTATTCGCCAAATTCAGTATGGCTCTATCTCTCTTTTTTCCTTTTTATTCCTTGTGGTTATCTGCTGAGTAATGCCGATAAAGTAAAGCCGTTAATGTGGCAGATGATCCTCTGTGCGGTGCTATCAGGTACGGTATACCTGATTTATCCAACTACAGCAGAATTTCCTCAAAATATAGGTAGCGGGCTGACTCAGCAGGCATTGGCTGGGTTATTGCAGGTAGATACCTCACAAAATATGTTGCCATCTTTACATGTCTCTTTGACACTCATTTCGTTAGTGGCGTTATGGCGACAAGGAAAATTGGCGCTAAATCTACTGTGGGTGTGTTGGGCGTTAGTGATTATTTTTTCAGTTTTAATGCTGAAGCGGCATCTGTTTATTGATGTGGTCGGCGGCATGATGTGTGCATGGATAGCGATAACCGTTGTTCACATACTGTCAGACAATCCGTCACGGAGAATGCAATGAATGAACTGACATTTCCCATTATTTTTATGGTGTTGATCGTGATGGTGGAGGCACTGATTATTGTCCGCCAAAAACAGGTTTCATTTAGCTGGCAAGATGTGGTGTTTAACTTAAATTCCGGTCATATCATGTTATGGCTGTTCCGTGGATTAGAGCTATTTTGCTACGGATTTGTGGTGACACATTTTTCTTTTGGCGTTGTCGATAACTGGCCGACGTGGTTGGTCTGGTTGTTCACGTTGGTGGCTTGGGATTTAGGCTTTTATTGGCTGCATCGTTTGCACCATCGTTACCGTCTTTTGTGGGCCGTGCATGTTGTCCATCACCAAGGCGAGCATTTCAATCTATCCCTTGGCGTGCGTAATTCATGGTATTCCTCATTAACGTCGATACCGTTCTTTTTGCTACTCGCATTAATGGGAGTGCCATTAGCGGTATTCATGGCAATTTCCATTTTGCATTATACGATTCAATTTTTTAACCACAGCGGTTTGATACCGCGCTTTAAATGGTTAGATGCGTGGATGGTGACGCCGCATCATCATCGAGTGCATCACATTAAAACGGGTGGGTATGCCAATCGTAATTTTGGCGGCAGTTTTATTATCTGGGATAAGTTATTTGGTACGTTCTCTGAATCCCCTGAAACACCTCATCAATATGGTATTGGAGGGGAAGCCGCGACAGAAAACCCACTGATTGACAGTAACCGTCCATTTTTACGTATGCTTGGCATTAAAAAAGGGGATAAAAGGACGCGTTCTCCCCGCTATCACATAGGAAAGATAGGCTTGGTTGGCGGCACGTTACTCTTGTTTATGCTGGTGATTGGCTATGTTTATCGCTACGGATACGGTTTTAATGGGACGACACTCGAGCAAATTGGGTTATTCCTCCTTCTGGCGAGCGGGACTGTGGCGCTGTCGGGGCTATCTAGCGGTCAGAATTGGGGAAAATGGAGCTGGTTTGTGGTTGCCAGTATGATGGTGTTGTTGATCATGATGGCAGGATGGATAACGCCATTCTGGCTGGTGGCGAGCACACTGTTATGGCTACACAGTGTGTGTGTGCTCATCGGCATTGGATCAACTGTTGTGGATAGCGATGATGTACAAGCCTAGCCCATTACCTCCGCTGGCGTTTCGTCAGAAAGATGACCTTGCTTTCCATCGTGAATTACAGCGAGCCGCTAACGGATACTTGCAAGAACGCGGGGAGCACCGCTTTGCGGATGAAAAAGCCTTCCTGAAAAGTGCGTTATTGGTTATTGCTTGTTTTAGCACTTATTTTGTCATGCTGAGTTCTCAAGGGAGTGTAGCTTTTTTTATTGGCTACCCACTGTTTATTTTCTTTGCCTTATTATTGGCGATCAATGTGGTGCATGATGCCTCTCATAATGCGGTATTTCAACGCGGATGGGCGAATCGGTGGTTGAATTTCTGGGTGACAATTCCGCTGGGATTAGACCCTGATTGTTGGCGAGTTCGTCATATTCTTTTTCATCATACTCATACGAATATCCGTCATTATGATTTAGACATTGAAGAAAATTTTTTACTGCGCCAAACCCCTTATCAACGCTGGTATCCGTTTATGCGTTGGCAGCATCTGTATTGGCCGCTGATTGCAGCAATGACGTTCCCCGCCCTGATTTGGGGATTTGATTGGTTTGATCGCTTTCATTTCACGCGGGTGGCACCCAAAATGCGCCATCAGGGCGCCAAAGGTATTGGTATATTTTTGCTAAGTAAAATGCTGCATCTTGCATTGGCATTATTATTACCGTATTGGGTGCTGTCCCCTTATGGCATCGGTATTAGCGCATTGCTGGGTGTTTATCTGCTTAGCCAAATGTTCGCGTCATTTATTTTTGTGGTGCTGATTTTGGGTACTCATTGGGCAAAAGCCACCTTTTATACGCCGCCAGAATCGGGACGAATGGCACAAGGATTTTATACTCATACATTTTCAACCACCTACGATTGGCAAACCACACCGACATGGTTGACTTATTGGCTCGGTGGGTTGAATTTACACCTAACGCACCATGTTTTTCCCAATTGGCACCATCGGCATTATCCCGCCCTTGCTAAGATTATTCAGCAAACCGCGCTGCAATTTGGTTTGGATTATCATTGTGTTGACGCCAAAACACTGTGGCGTTATCAACAACAGTTTTTGCGGCGGATGGGTGAGGGGGAAGGGGTTAGGTAAGCAAGATTCACTTACCTAAACATCGATATATTAGTTCAGTTCAGATTGAACATGTTGAATGCTGCGCACCCACGGTTTATCTTTTTGTATCCCTTTCGGCAGCGTTATCAAAGCCTGTTTTGCTGCACTCAGAGTAGGGTATTCGCCATACACGAGCACATACCATTGGCGGTTATTTCTGATGGTTTCATACACCAAATAATTACTCAATTTATGTCGGCGAGCTTGTTCATAAAGCCCTTCTGCGCTGGCAGCACTCCCTAGCTGTAGCGTGTAATGGCGAGAGGATGCAGAGCGAATATCGCCGCCTAAATTGGTGCTCACCGAGGTTTTTTTTGTCACGGGGATCGTGACTTCTATCGGCTTGCTAGGTATGTCGATTGGCATTGATTCTATCTGTTCAGTTTCACTTTTTTGTTCTGGCGGGGGCAGCACGAGGGTAATGATCACTTCCGTGGGTTCGTCAGGCACAGTTTCGTCTATCACGGGAGGTAATTGTTGCTGGAGGTGGGCGTTATGTGCCGCGGCGAGCATCAGGCGTTCACGATGCTGGGCAATAGGTTGCCATATTGTCGTCAGCGCATTTTGTAATGCCCGAATATAGGTATAAATTCGGTGCGGTTTATGGCTTTTTAATGCCTCCAGCAATGCATGATTTCCCTTGGCGGCTAACTCAAGCGTGTCAACGCGTGATTCAGGTTGCACGGGCTCAGTCATCGGAGAACGGACTAAGGAGTACGAATATTGTTGGCAACGTTGTGCATCAAACTCGTCCGCCGTGACATTCATCTCGTCCTGAATGTCATCTAATGCTTCTTGCGCCATCGCTTGCACGTCGTTATTTGCGGCGATGGCTTTTTTCAGCCACCACGTTGCACAGGCTGAGCTTTGAGGACCGCCTTCGCCGGTAAAAAACAGGATACCCAAATGGTATTGACCGAGAGGGTAACCTTGTAAAGCGGATTGCTGAATATAGTAACGCCCTTTTGCGAGGTCAACAGGGACGCCATCGCCATTGATGGATTGCACGCCGAGGTCGTGAAGTTGCTCAAGGGTGGTCGAGGGGGGTGCTGACAGTGAAGGGCGGCATAACAGCATCGGAAGCCCAATAAGCAGTAGCGTTAAAAAGCGGTGGCGGTGAGTGGCTATCATAACATTCTTATCGTTGAAGTATGTGGGCTTAGTGGTTTTTGGTGAAAACCACTAAGCGGTGAGGTGGGTTATTCCCAATCAATGGTGACGGTCGCAGAGGCAGAGGCGGCGCCTAATTTCGGTGTTATAGTGCCAAGCGCACAGAGGCTAAAACGGTAAGGGATTACATTTTGACCGACAGTCAGCTCTCCCAAGTTCACTTCGTTTGCTGGTGGGGTCGATGTACCGGGAACAAAACTAGTACCTCCATTCACACAGGGAGCAATGATTGATTTTATGGAAGCACGTACCGTGGCAGGAGCGACTGCACCGGTGGCATCCATGGTCATTCTTAAGTCGTATGTAAATCCTTGAGTAGTCCCTTTTAGCGTCAATTTAGCAGGGGAACGTTCACCACTTGCTCCATCGCAGTTGATCGTAAAATTCCCATCAATCGACCCTAAAATATCGCGAGCCTTCCCTCCTGGCCTGCCATTGGTATTCCCTTCCCACTCCCAAATATTCACTTTGCCGAAATCAATTATAGGTGGAGTATTGATAGTGCATTGCATTGGCGGAATATAGGTAATATTACCTGCATTAATTAATGTTGTCCCAGTACCAGTAGTGTGTTGTCCTCTCCCAAGGATGATTGTTTTTAGGGGATAAGTGCCTTTTTTTGCATTCGGTCCGATATAAATAAACCAGCTACCGGTGAATGATGATGAGTACTGGTGATCTTTTTTCCAATAGAGCTGGATAGGATTGCTGGTGTTAGCACCACCGCACCAGGTATAACCTGAGGCAGTCTCTGCTGCGCTACTGTCAAAGGTTCCGTCACTTTTCCAGATTCCAGTTGCGGTAACAACCGTATAATTTGTATCTCTGATTGGCGTATAATCACCCGATGCAGTACCGGTTAATCCGACAATAATATCTGGAGCAATAAGAATCCCGGTTGCTACACCATCAGACGATTTTTGTGTTAATTGAGATGGTGTGTAGTCACAGTGACTGTAGACATAGGTCTCATAGCTGATAGTAAATGCCGCTGCTGATGCAATGCCACCGCCAGTATTACTATATGTATTCTCAGACGCTGGTGCTGGTCCCAATACTGTTCCGGTTACTGTTCCCATTCGGTTAAAACCGATTTTATCAACAGTTACTGTTGAAGACACAGCCGAATATGTTGCTGTTGAGTATACAAAACTGATAAAAGCACAAACAATTTCCAAATTATACAATTTAGTCTTCATTATTTTTCTCCTACTGGTGACTGTAACCAACGCGTTTTGGATGGTGTTTGAGTGAATGGTTCGCTATTTTTCATCGGCATGGTCATCTGCTGAGCCGCTTCGGGTGTCGTCGTTGCCACAGGTTGAGCTTGCGGTTGCCCACTGACACAGCGATAAGACACTTGGCGGATGGGCATATCGGCGGAGACGTCCACATGGCGTAAATCAAAATTCACCTGACACTGCTGCGCGGCAGCATCTCCCCATTTCACCAACAATTCCCCTGTTTCAGGTAAACCCGTGAGGTACACTTGCCCTGCATCCCCCACAATGCTGCTCATGTTGTCAGCGCTGTTATCGGTTATTAAGGTGGCTATCGCCCCAAATGGCACATATTTGGCACCGTGCTTTAAAGTCATTAACACTTGGTAGCCGATACGGGTACGGAAGTCGGCTTTCACCACCGCACCTTTGGTTGGGTAAACATTGGTATTAGATTGCGGCAAATCGACATTTTCAGGCAGCGTACTGGGGTCTAAGCCAATGCTGTTTTTGTTGTAATCAGTCAAATAAGGCGCCACGGCGTAGCCTCGCCAATCGGTCACGGCAGTACCGCCATTGACGCTGACACCCTCGGCGCCCGGTGCACTAATGAGGGCAACGGAATCGCCCATCGAACGGCTTAAGGTTAGCCCTTCAGAATGTAACAATACGCCACCACTGGCGTTCATATTGATGGATTGATTATTATTGCTGTAGCTATAACCCGTGCTGATACTGCCTTTATCGCCTTGGTAGCCCGCATTCAGGTTGGTGTTGGCGATTTGTCCCTTATTTCCCCAGCTCTGTGATGCGCCATAAGACAGTTTGCCATCCATTAGGCTGCCACTGAGACCGCTGTTATTTTGCGTGCGCCCGTTTTGGTCATGGCTCAGGGAGTAGGTGGCATAAATAGACTGCACATCGCGGTCTTGGGTAAACACACTAAACGGCACGCTTAAGTTAAAGGACAGCTGGCGGTTTTCTGGCCAGTTATTGCGGCTGTCTTTCACGCGGTCGATGTTGTAGTTCACCCCGTAGCTGACACCTTTAAAACTGTTGCTGTAGCCCATGGACAAGCCCGTTAAGGTTCGGCTACTTCCCCAGTAATCATCGCGATTAGCGCGAAAATGCAGTGAACCATACTGTTGCATTTGCTGGCTCAGTTGGGTTTGGAAGCTACTGCGGCGACGCTGTAATGTCCACGGGCTAAGACCGTCCTCAAGGCGATAACCTTGGCTGTTAAATTCGCTAAAATTATAGAAATGCTCGGTGGAGTAACGTAATGCGGTTAAATCCACCGACGTGCCTGTGGCCATTAAGCTTTTTGAATAACGAATACGGTAGGATTGCCCGGTTTTTCGCTCACTGGAACTGGCGACTTGGTTAGCGTACGTAAATTTTGAGGTCGAATGGGTAACGTCCGTGGAAACCGCACCGAAGTCACCTAAAGAGACTCCTGTTCCAACACTCAGTGATTGGTAATCTTTCGCCAGCAAGGCGCCGCCATACACCGTGACATCGTTATGCAGCCCATAAACAGCAGTACCGAGAATAAAGTCAGAGCGGCGCGAACTGGTGGTTAAGTTGCCATTGTAACGACCTGACGCGACTTCATATTTCCAGCCACCGGGGCGCAGCATGACCGGTAAGGAAGAGTAGGGCACCACAAATTGACGTTCAGAACCATCGGCTTCAGTGACCGTAACGTCATAATCCCCAGATAACCCCGCTTGCTGGATATCATTGATATAAAAGGGACCCGGCGCCACATAAGCTTCATACACGATGTTGCCATTTTGGCGGATCGTGACGCGGGCATTACTGTTGGCAACGCCACTGATCGCCGGCGCATAGCCACGTAATTGGCTCGGTAGCATCTGCTCGTTGGAGGTCAGTTGCACGCCCTTAAAGGGCACGCCATCAAACACATCACTGCTGGTACTGCTTTCCCCCACTAACAATGTCGAGCGCAATGCACGAATATCCCGTGATAGCGTGGTATTGGAAAAATAGGTTTGCGTATTCGTCGTGGCGGATGAGTTATGCCCCCCACTGTATTCGAAACGGGAATGGGTGAGGTTACTGCGCAGGCGCCACGGGCCCGCATTGGCGCCCAATCGCGCGGACGCAAAGACGTTGGTATTTTGGTTTTTTTACCATCATAGCGGCTCGTTGTGCGACCGGCGCTGACGTTATAGTTCGCCATCAGGGCGGGAATACCATCATCCCATAATGACGGATCCGCATTGCGGCTGACGAGAGACTGCATCGCGACTTGCGGCACGCTGATGTTTAATCGTAAGCGTGATAAATCCAATTGGGTGGTCGCTTGGGGGATCAGTGCGCCTAAATCGGAAATCAGCTCGCCTTTCGGTAAATCTTTGAGCACCGGAATGTGCGGCACATTGACCCCGAATGTGTCGAGCTGTTCAGGGGTGAGTTCAGGCACAATGTCACCTTGGGCATTTTTGATAAAATTAAGCGCGAATTGCCCCACATCTTGTTGGTTCACAAAAACGGACACGGTGTATTCCCCTTCGGCAACGCCACTGGCTTGTGAGAAGGCGGATAAATCCACGTCGGTATTTTCACCGACCACCCCTAAAAAACTGGGGTCAAAGTAATCGTCGGCCTGTGTTGGCGCCACCGCCAATAGCAATACGCACGCCAGCGGGTGATAACGGAAAAAAGGAGTTTTTGGCTGATGCTCAGCAATTTTATGGGCTTTTTTCATGGTCTTCCTTTATCTTGCGAATGCAAGAATCCCCCCGTAGCTGTGTGCATCGGGTGAATATGTTTATCTGTTGGTTGTAGTTACATGGCTGAGAGTTGGCGTGTTCTCATTGTGTCATTTCCGCCCTTGTCATCGATGAATCGCCAATGGATATCATTCGCCGCGTGGCTGGCATTAAGGGGCCATTGCCTCTCACTAAAGGGGGCAACCATGCGTGACGGACTTAAATCCAGAGCGTTTTTCCCCACCGACAGGGATGCCAACGTGACATAAAACGGCGTGGGGTTTTTCAGCGTGAGCGTGTTTTTTGTGCGCTGAAATTGCAGTTGTTCAGCGATATGGTCGAAATTGTGTTCGGGTAATCCCGCGGGGCGGTAAAACAGTTTCAGGTTATTTTGTACCGCCAGCACCATTTGGGCACCTTCTGCCGCCTCTTTTGACTGCGCGGGGATCGCGGTCAGTGATAACTGCGCAATCGACTCTTTATCTTGCGTGAGTAAATGATGCTTTTGAAGAATACGCAATGTGAGCGTTTCACCCGGTTCGAAGCGCTGTAACGGCGGTAAAGCAATAAATGCCGTCAAATTTTCATCGGCGGCTTCGGTATTCTCGCGCTCAGTTTGACTTGATGCATTCCCTTCCCACGGTAATAGGCGCGCCTGCAATAAATACGGTATCGTCGTATTATTGGTGAGGGTGTACGTCACCCCATTTTTCGCATCCTGGGGGTAAATCACACGGGTTGAATGCAGTGTTAGCCCATTAATTTGGTCTTGGATGTTATTTGCCCATGTAGGCTGGGCAAAAAGCGTCGCCAATAAGGCAACCCCACTCATCAGGCAATACAACACCGGCTTTTTAATCTTCAATACATTAATGTTGTTCATCGTTGGTAGCTCCTGATTGGATCGTCCCCTGATACGCGGTGCTCATATCCCCATAATCCGTAATCACTCTCCACTCTGCCTGTTCAGCACCGCCTTTGACGGGGTAAGTTTGGGTGGAGAAGGGCGCAATCATGGGGCCTAGCTCTCGTACATCAACGGGGTTCTGATCCACACTCAATTGTGCCAATGTGATGTAATACGGCGTTGGGTTACTGACTTCGAGCTGTTGACCTTGATGGCGAAATGTCAGTTGGCTTGAGGCTGTTTCGACGCTCATGGGTAACCCTTTCGGGCGATAAAACAGTTTGATGACGTTGCGGATCCCCACCGAAACTTGCGCACTGGTCATTTCGCCTTCTGGCGCATTGACTTTTGTGGTGGATGGGATCGCTAATAAACTTAAATAAAACACCGATTCTCTGTCCGTAGGGAGCTCTGACGTGCCATTACGCACAATGAGCAGCGTGTTTTGGCTCTCTTTTTCTAAGCGAAACATCGGCGGCGTCACAATGAACGGCGGTGCGGGTTGGTGTGCATTGCCCTCCGGTGTATTGATGACATCGGCTTTGATTAAGTAAACTTGCGGGCTGCTGTTCTTGATAGCCAGTTTTGTATTGGGGTTCACCGCATCGAACACGACGCGAGTTTGTGCCAAGCGCAGACCGCCTTCTGTGGCGAAGGAGAGCGACGAAAAACAGCTGCATATCAATACAAGAATCAGCGCGCGATAGTCAGAGAGACGAGTCAAAAACATACGGATTACCCACTTAATCATATAAGAAACTAAAGGTGACGGTGGCAATGAGCTCACCATTTCGTAAATTGGAACCTGCCGTGCAGGTACCGCAGGAAAGAGTGGCTCTAAATCTCAGAGGTCCATTTAACGATGCGGCGTTATCGCTGCCAGCTGCAGGCCAGCTTCTGGTACTGATTACATTGTTAATGGCGGCATTCGTATTAGCATTAAAATTCGTATTACCGTTTGTCGACATTTGCACGCCGTAGCCTTTTGTGGTACTGGATGCATCGGCAAAGACTTTCACTCCGTTGGGGGTGGTTGTGGTATTACCTGTTACGGTGATCCTTGGCGTCATAAAGTAGCCTTGACAATTTGCCAGAGTGACATCGAAATCGTGCTTATACGGAGCCCCTTTAATCGAGTCATCCGGAATCGGGTTACCGTTGTTATAAGGCAGTTGCGCCGGTGCGTTAATTTCACAGCTACCACCATAAAAAAAGGCTGAAAATAAGACGGTGGTTGAGGCACTTCCTGCCTGTAATTCTCCGATGGGGAAGAGCAATCCTATCATCACTCTAAAGAAAGAAAGTGTTTGTCTCATTGTTATTAACAGCCTTAAAAATCAAATTATTACGAATATCAGCCGAGAGGCATGGGATCAGTTATAGAAAAAATTAAACGTCACTGAGGCGGTTAACTCGCCACCTTGTAAGTCATTGGCGGTGCAGTCCCCACAACTGACGGTTGCCTTGAGTGGGATTTTTCCGTTCAAGGCGGTCGCGAATGTTTTATTCCATTCCTTGGTTTTTGCGGTGATTTGTTTATCGGTAGCGAGGTTGTCACTACGTTCGAAGTTAGTATTGCCAGCCGTCGACAATAAAATGCCATAGCCTTTGCTGGTGCTGCCCGTACCGACAAACAGATCTTTTCCGGAGGTACCATCAGTCTCCCCGTCGAGGGTTATCGAGGGGGTTAATCCGTAACCGTTACAGCTTTGAATGGTGAGATCGAAAGGTTCACTGATGTCGCTGGCCGTGGTGATATCTTCCGCAGGGATCAGATCCCCATTATGAATCGCCACGTTAGCCGGTACTGTAATTTGGCAGCCACCGCCAACAATGCTGGCATTGAAGGTGGTTGTTGCGGATGTTGCCGCCATCGCAGATTGCCCCATACCGGCTGCATATAAGACGGTGGGGATCAGTAGGGAATAAAGTGATTTCTGAGTCTGTTTCATCATTGGGTTCTACTTTTATCTTTTATTGAAAAATAAGGTTAAAGGTTAAAGAGGCTGAAAACTCACCGGGGGTTGCCTCCCCATCAATGGGTCCCACTAACCCCACCAAAAACGTTTCTTCGGTTTGGTGAGCGTTATCTTGAGTCAGCGGCGTTAAGGCAATTTGCTCACCCCGTTTAAACGCTTTGCTTGGGTCGTAAAAATCACTCAAAGAGAGTGGTGTGCCATCGCTAAGGCGTAACATAAACCCCGTGCTGTTTGGGGTGCCATCTAAGAAAATGGTGCTTTCGTTATAAGGGGTGTTGCCTTGTAACGTAATTTTCGGGGTGAGATTGCCGGTTTTATCCACACAGATAAATTGCGCTTTTAAGGGCTTAATTTCATGGGTGGTAATGGCACCGGTGAAATCGGATGTCCGCTTAGGTGTAAACTGCAATACGTTTGGGATGCGGATCTCACACCCCACATCATCCGTAATAACAGCTCGGATTTCGGTTTTTTCTGCCTGCGCGATTTGCCATCCGTTCAAGAACAGAGCAAAAAAAATCGGCCATGATTTAGTGAATTTGCGCATGAAATTCGTCCTTTCCGCCATAGTCATTAATGGCCTTCCATTCCACCGTGCCTTGTCGTTGAACATGGGAATAGGTAACACTGCCAAAAGGGGCAATCATGTTATTGCCCGCGGTCGCACTCAGAGGCACCGATTTATTGGCAATTTTTAAGGAGTCTAAGGTGATGTAGTAGGGGGAAGGATTGGTCACTTTAACCCCATTATTCACACTCGAAAATGTCAGCGATTTCATCGCTTGTGGCTGGGTCATTCCCAAATTATCAGGGCGATAGAACAGCTTGATCACGTTACCCGTGGAGACTTGCACCGCGCCATCAATATTATTTTGGGGGGTATTTAGCCCTTTTTCGCTGGTCGGCATGGCAACGGTACGAAAGTAAAAGACCGACTCTTTATTTTGCGGCAGCGCCCCATTTTTCTTCATGATGCGCGCCTGATTGGTCGAGCCTGGCTCTAACCGGAATAATGACGGCGTCACCACAAACGGGGTTTCTCCATTGTCCCCATAGGGGGTTTGCAAGATTTGTGCTTTGATTAAATACGGGGTCACTGATTGACTTGAACTCGTGATGCCAACACTCTTCCCTGTTGTGTTATCACTGGCAGAAAAAATAATGCGAGTCGCGTCAATCGCCACCCCGGCTAACGATGAAGCAGATAGCAATAGCAAGCCACTGCAGATCCCTTGCATAAATCGGTTATGTCGCATATGTCTATCCTCATCTCATTCGTTATAAAAAGGTAGGTAAGACGGTGAGGCTGCCTTACCTAAGCTGATACAGTTAACTCAATCGAATTAGTTAACGATATAAGAAACTAAGATTGGCGCGCTGTAAGAGCCAGCAGCAGGTGCATCTGTCGCTGTTGCCATACCGACTTTGAAGGTGTATTGCGCAGCGGTTTCATCTGCACCAATGTCAACTTTTGTGCCACTACCGTTGGTGATGCGATTACCGTCTTTATCGTCAATCATAAAACCCACAGTTTGTGAATCTGTCGCAACAAAGAGGTCTTGTTGGTTGTTACCCACAGACGTAATGCCTTGAATGATTAAGTTACCTTCTTCACCCTTAGCACAGCCGACTAAAGTCACCGGCATATCAACGGTTGTAGAAGACATTGCGTTGACTGCTGAGAAGTCAGAGTCAGCTTCGCCAACCGATGTTTTTAAAACACCAACGTTTAATACCGATTTACCGCCATTAATGGTGACGTCACAGGTTGTGTTAGTCAGAATGCCTTGCAGAGTCACTTCCGCAGAAGGTGCCGCCAGTGCATTTAAACTTACCGCAGACAGACCCATAAATAATGCAGTAGAAAGTACCGTTGTTTTAAATGACATAATTAAGATTCCTATTTGTCCAAAGTTAAATAATCAAATTGATGATATAAAGGTCATATTCCATGTCGCAGTTTTACTATAGATATATACGTATAGAGCACGATATTATCTATTTACTTAGACTAAATTCGGGTTACATCAGTTATAAGCATTCAATTTAAAGCTAGTTAATTTCCTTTACTCTATTCCTTAGATATAAAGGGGATACTCTCTCCGTTATAAAGAGAATATTACCTTTACCCTAAGTTAATAATTTAGGGTGTTATTAATTTTATTTTTTGAAAATGTAATCCACCCTATTATTAAATTTAAAGTTTATTAATTTGAATGGATTACATTAGTGTTTTTATATGACTTTTCGGTTAATATTAATTTTTGGTTCAATAAGTATAAGTAACTATATTTGTAAATCATCTAGATAAGATGAATTATCACCATTATTTTAGATAGTATTAAATATTTTATTTATGTTTGTTCAATATAAAAAATCAAGAAAAGTATTTATTTTTTATATTAAATCAATGCACTAGATGTAATTTGAATGTAGTGTGTAATAAATAAAAGGTGTTCTTGTTATTTTACAAAGTTATTTTTTAACAATGAGATATCTTTGCTACCAATACTGTTTAGTTTAAATTTCATTATGGAAACTCGAATGATTGCACGGTCTAAAAAATCTTGAATAGGCATTTTTAGTACATTTAAAACCTGTATTAACATATCTATCGTGATGTTACAGATACCGCGTTCATAACGAGAAACTTGTTGTTGAGAAATATTCAGTAAATTAGCTAATTCTTTTCCGCTGAGTAAACGGCGCTTGCGTAATAAATAAATTTCATAACCAACAGCTTTTGTATAAATAGTTATTCCCTTCTTAGAAGAAGAGTTTTTATCATCTATTTCTATCATTGTATGCATTCCTTCCAAACAGCATCACTTAATAAAAATCGTATTTAGGTGAATACGAAGGATTGAAGAAAACATTGTATGAGAAAATCATTCCCCTTGTTTTCTTCCAACTAATTTACGTGACGTTGTTTGTAAAATCAAATAACGCAAATATAGAGTGATAGACAAAAATATTAATTTAAACTCCCTATGAGAGTAATACAAAATAATAAAGCTAGCGGTGAGCGGGTTTAAGGGGAGTAAGCTCTTTGAGACCATCGTTATTAGTTGGTGATTTATTCTTTTAAAATTAATTATTGATTAGCAAAAGAGAATATAATTCTGAATTTTACATTTATTAACAACTGGTAATCAAGCAGATCACAATTCAATCTATTGGCGTCATAAAATCATCTTTTTTAATTCATTATGCCTTATTTTTCAGTTTGTTATGAATTTATTTTTAGTGATTTTATTTGATTTTTGGTGTGTCAAAATGTTTCATTTTATTTAAATGAAAATGAACGCTCTATTTTTGATAAGTTTAACTACTTAGTTAAAATTGCTTATTCTTTCTTTATATTACAAATTTATTTCAGCTATTATCTATTTTTGACTCTCCAAATAGGGGGTGTTAGATATTTATTTAAAAGGTAATTCATCAGGTTCAGTTTGCTTATAGGGTGTATCAAGATGCAGATATAAAAAAACCGTGACTCGAAAGCCACGGTTTTGTTGCATTTACTGATTGTAAATTGACGACTACAAGACCATACCGCCGAACAGGAAGCCGAAGGTAACAGCTAATGCGACAGCGATAGTACCCGGAATGAAGAATGGGTGGTTGAAGACGAATTTACCGATGCGAGTTGTACCGGTGTCATCCATTTGTACCGCCGCAACCAGAGTTGGGTAAGTAGGCAGAATGAACAGACCAGATACTGCTGAGAATGAAGCGATAGCGGTTAATGGGCTAACGTTCAGTGCCAGTGCCATTGGCATCAACGCTTTTGCTGTTGCTGCTTGAGAGTACAGAAGTGCAGAACAGAAGAAGAAGATAACCGCTAGCATCCATGAATGTTCGTGGATTAAGTCGCCCGCAGTTTCTTTGATCCAATCAATGTTGTGCTGTACGAAAGTATCACCTAACCAAGCAACACCTAAGATACAGATACAGGCGCTCATACCTGCTTTGAAGGTACTTGAGTTCAGGATTGCATCTGTGTTTACACGGCACAGAACAGTGATTAACGTTGCGACAGTCAGCATGATAATCAGGATAGCGTTCGTGGTGTTCATCAGTGGAGTTGTCACAATGCCTAAACTTGGGCTGTTGATAATTTCGTAGCAAACTACGCCAACAACGCCGAGTAAAAACAGCAGAACAGACGCTTTAGCACCCGGTTTGATCTCTTTAACTTGGCTACCACGTAGTTCAACTAAGCCTTCTGCTAAACGTTTTTGGTAGATTGGGTCATCAGACAATTTAGAGTTAAATGTCCAAGAGATAATGAAAGACATCAGGATGATAGCTAAGAACGTTGCGGGTAATAAAATACCTAACAGCGTGATATAGCTAACGGTGTTACCTGCGCCAACCATGGCTGGGTTTTCCATGACTGATGCCATGTAAACAACCGCCGCAGAAATTGGAGAAGCTGTAATACCTATCTGTGCTGCAACAACCGCCGTAGACAGTGGACGACATGGTTTCACGCCTTGTTCTTTCGCAACTTCTGCGATAACTGGCAGAGTAGCTAATGAGATATTACCTGTACCAGCGAACAGAGTCAGGAAATAGGTCACGATAGGAGCAAGGATAGTGATGTATTTTGGGTTGCGGCGCAGTAATTTTTCTGTTTGAGCAACCAAGTAATCTAAACCACCTGCAATTTGCATTGCAGAGATGGCGGCAATAACAGCCATGATGATAGAGATTACGTCAAAAGGAATGGTTCCTGGTTTCACGCCAATTGCAGCGAGTACCAGAACACCTAGGCCACCGGCAAAACCGATACCTATCCCTCCAAGACGGGCCCCTAAAAAAATGGCCAGCAGAACAATGACAAATTCTACGGCTAACATAGTGTTTACTCCTCAAAAAAATGAAAATTATGAAACTGTTATGTTAATTATTTGTGTGTGTATTCATGAAAAAAGGCACGCTATCCGGTGGAAAGTCGTGCCCTTATTCTTAAGAATTATTTATGCTAAACATAAACAATTAGTCGTCAAATCTTTTTGCTTTATATTCTGGATGTTTTAGGTTCTCAACAGAGAAGATATCATCCAGCTCAGCTTCGGTCAGAAGTCCACGTTCTAGGACAACTTCACGTACGCTCTTACCAGTTTCCGCACAGATTTTACCCACGATATCACCGTTATGGTGACCGATGAATGGGTTCAGGTAAGTCACGATACCGATAGAGTTGAATACGAACGCTTCACAGATTTCTTTGTTCACTGTGATGCCGTTTACGCATTTCTCGACTAAGTTACGACATGCATTGCTCATCAGAGAAATGGATTCGAACATAGCTTGACCAATTGCGGGTTCCATTACGTTTAATTGTAATTGACCAGCTTCAGCAGCCATAGTTACACAGATATCATTACCGATAACTTTGAAGCATGCTTGGTTAACAACTTCAGGGATTACTGGGTTAACTTTTGCTGGCATGATAGAAGAACCTGCTTGTAATTCAGGCAGATTAATTTCTTTCAGACCGGCACGAGGACCAGAGGAAAGTAAACGTAAGTCATTACAGATTTTAGACAGTTTCATCGCCAGACGTTTTAGACCAGCGTGAACAGTGATGTAAGCACCACAGTCAGAGGTTGCTTCGATCAAGTCTTCAGCAGGAACACATGCTAAACCTGTCACTTCAGCTAATTTTTTAACTGCCAGTTCTGAATAACCTGGCGCTGTATTCAAACCAGTACCGATAGCAGTTGCACCTAAGTTAACTTCGAGCAGTAAATCGATGCTACGTTTTAAGTTTTTCTCTTCTTCTTTTAAAAGAGTTGCGAAAGCATGGAATTCCTGACCAACAGTCATTGGTACTGCGTCTTGTAACTGAGTACGACCCATTTTCAGGATGTCTTTGTACTCTTCTGCTTTTCTCTCAAAGCCTTCTTTCAGGTAAACAACAGAGTCGATTAATTTGAGGACTGAGTTGTAAACTGCGATACGGAAACCAGTAGGGTATGCATCGTTAGTAGATTGGCTTTTGTTCAGATGGTCATTTGGGTTTAAGAATTCATATTCACCTTTTTTATGACCCATCAGTTCAAGACCGATGTTTGCCAGAACTTCGTTGGTATTCATGTTCAGTGATGTGCCCGCACCACCTTGGAATACGTCAACTGGGAACTGATCCATGCATTTACCTTCGTTCAAAACAACGTCACATGCTTTGATGATGGTGTCTGCAATATTACGAGGGATAGTGTGCAGTTCTTTGTTAGCTAGAGCGGCTGCTTTTTTAACCATTACCATGCCGCGAATAAATTCTGGGACATCGTTAATGGTGCGGTCGCTGATATAAAAGTTTTCAATCGCACGCAGAGTATGAACACCATAATAGGCATCAGCTGGAACTTCTTTTTTACCTAACAGGTCTTCTTCGATACGAGTATTGTTTGACATGAGAACCTTCTTAATTAGATTACAGTTACTGTCCGTTTATGCGCTTTAAAAAATATATCCTAAAACTAAACTTCTAGGTGGTTACCACCTATTACTCCTTTATCAGTATTATGTTCTACTGACTTATGGGGTGATCATATGCCTTTTATCACCCTATACCTTGAACCTAGATCATTTTATGGATTGATTAGTGCAATAGAATTTATATTGTGTGATTTGAATCACAGATAAGCATCGTTAATGATCTTAATCCATGAGTTGAAAATCACGATAAGAGACCCAATTATTATGGCTATACTAATGAAAAAAGCGAATATGAATAGTAGTCTCTTAGAGATAGTTCACAAAGGTTTTCATTTCCCCCCGAAAAATGCAGTAGCTTATTGATATAAAGGAGTACTTGTGCGCTGGTTACCACTAATTCTGATATGTATTTTGGTGTATATAGAGTCGGTCATTTTTGTCCGAGTCGCGGCTGAAATTGGTGTATTAATGACATTAATTTTAGTGGTGCTCACATCCTGTTTAGGGGTTTCTCTTGTGAAGAACCAAGGGATGAAAAATGTCATGCAAATACAACAAAAATTAATGAGTGGTGAAAGTCCTGCCGCTGAAATGATTAAAAGTGTGGCGTTAGTGTTAGCAGGATTTTTACTTATTGTTCCTGGGTTCTTTACGGACTTTATTGGACTACTTTTATTACTACCACCAGTACAAAAATTATTTGTGATGCGTTTAATCCCACACATTAAATTTTACCAACCAGGAAGTGGTTTTCAGGGGGGAGGTTATCAAAACGGTAATACCTTTGAGGGGGAGTACCAGCGTAAACAAGACGATCCTTCTTATACTATTGATGGTGAAAGCCATCGAGTCCCAGAAGATAAATCTTCAGATTCTGACAAAGATAATCCGCACAAGTCTTAATTCCTTTTAGTTTGTAGGGAGATAAATAATAAAAAAATTTATCTCCCACCCCTTGAAGTCTGACTCACCCACCCCAATCTCCTGAAACATGGTACTGGTGAAGATCACCTTGGTATCGACCTTTTACCCGTATGGACTTTATTTGTAGGAGAACTATTAATGAAAATTCGTCCATTGCATGACCGTGTTATCGTTAAACGTAAAGAAATCGAATCTAAATCTGCTGGTGGTATCGTGTTGACTGGCAGTGCTGCGGGGAAATCAACTCGTGGTGAAGTTATCGCTGTAGGCCAAGGCCGCATCCTAGAAAATGGCGATGTGAAAGCGCTGGATGTGAAAATTGGCGATATCGTAATTTTTAACGACGGTTATGGCGTAAAAGCTGAAAAAATCGACAACGAAGAAGTGCTAATTATGTCCGAAAGCGACATTTTAGCAATCGTTGAATAAGAATTTTCACTTAAAACTTTCATCAAACGAAAAGAATTTAAAGGAAAGAGATAATGGCAGCTAAAGACGTTAGATTTGGTAATGACGCTCGTACAAAAATGCTTCGTGGTGTCAATGTTCTTGCGGATGCAGTTAAAGTAACTTTAGGTCCTAAAGGCCGTAACGTTGTTTTAGACAAATCTTTTGGATCACCCGTTATCACCAAAGACGGTGTTTCTGTTGCGCGTGAAATCGAATTAGAAGATAAATTCGAAAACATGGGTGCACAAATGGTGAAAGAAGTTGCTTCTAAAGCTAACGATGCAGCGGGTGACGGTACAACAACCGCAACCGTTTTAGCTCAAGCAATTATCACTGAAGGTTTGAAAGCCGTTGCTGCTGGCATGAACCCAATGGATCTGAAACGTGGTATCGACAAAGCCGTTGTTGCTGCTGTCGAAGAACTGAAAACTCTGTCAGTTCCATGTTCAGATACTAAATCAATCGCACAGGTTGGTACTATTTCTGCAAACTCCGACGAAACTGTTGGTAAATTAATTGCAGAAGCAATGGAGAAAGTCGGTAAAGAAGGCGTTATCACCGTTGAAGAAGGTACTGGTCTGGAAGACGAATTAGACGTGGTTGAAGGTATGCAGTTTGACCGCGGTTATTTATCTCCTTATTTCATCAACAAACCAGAAACAGGTGTTGTTGAACTGGAAAACCCATTCATTCTGTTAGTCGACAAAAAAGTGTCTAACATTCGTGAATTACTGCCAGTATTAGAAGGCGTTGCGAAAGCGAACAAACCTCTGCTGATCATCGCTGAAGATGTTGAAGGTGAAGCACTGGCAACATTAGTTGTGAACACCATGCGTGGTATCGTGAAAGTGGCTGCGGTTAAAGCACCTGGTTTCGGTGACCGTCGTAAAGCAATGCTGCAAGATATCGCTATCCTGACTAACGGTACTGTTATCTCTGAAGAGATCGGTATGGAGCTGGAAAAAGCAACGTTAGAAGATTTAGGTCAAGCTAAACGTATCGTGATCAACAAAGACACTACTATCATCATCGATGGTATTGGTGACGAAGCGGCTATCGCGGGTCGTGTTTCTCAAATCCGTCAGCAAATCGAAGAATCTTCTTCTGACTACGACCGTGAAAAACTGCAAGAGCGTGTAGCTAAATTAGCTGGCGGTGTTGCAGTAATCAAAGTGGGCGCAGCAACTGAAGTTGAAATGAAAGAAAAACGTGCTCGCGTTGACGATGCTCTGCACGCAACTCGCGCAGCGGTAGAAGAAGGTGTTGTTGCTGGTGGTGGTACTGCGTTAGTTCGCGTTGCGGCTAAACTGGAAGCACTGAAAGGCGATAACGAAGAACAAAACGTAGGTATCCGTGTTGCTCTGCGTGCGATGGAAGCGCCAATGCGTCAAATCGTCACTAACGCAGGTGAAGAAGCTTCTGTTGTTGTAAATAATGTGAAAGCAGCGACAGGCAACGATGGTTACAATGCGGCGACAGATACTTATGGCGACATGATCGAAATGGGTATTCTGGATCCAACTAAAGTAACGCGTTCTGCTCTGCAATTCGCAGCATCAATCGCGGGTCTGATGATCACGACTGAAGCGATGATTACTGACATGCCAAAACAAGATGCTCCTGATTTAGGTGCTGCTGGTATGGGTGGTATGGGCGGAATGGGCGGTATGATGTAAGCCAACAGGCACACATCATGCGCCAGTAGCCGATAATTAACGGCTACCAGCCAAAATAAGACCGGCACCATGCATTATTGAGTGGTGCCGGTTTTTTATTGGTGCTAAAAAATGTTTTTGCGCTTTGAATTTATTAGGTCTATTACTTAGTTTTGCGTTAAGGTGACCCATCGGGTTATATTTAAGCCAAGGTAAAAAATAGTTTAAATAAGTAAAGAACATCACAAGCGTATTGATTATTTTGTGATAAACTCTGAACGATTGGCAATATTTGAAACGTTTACAGGTATATTGGGTAAGCTAATTTACTGCCATAAAACAGAATTTTGAGTGATTGGAGCGATAAAGGTTCGACGACCAGCTGCAAAAACACAATGAAAAATGAGGGAAAACATGCGAATTAAAGTCTTGCTTGGTGCTGCTGCATTACTAACTTTAGCAGGTTGTACATCAACCAATGATCTGACTGCGGCAGGCTCACAAGTTCGTTTTGTTGAAAATCAACCAGGAAGCGAATGCCAACTTCTTGGTCAAGTCACTGGAACTCAAAGCAACTGGTTGAGCGGCGTTAATAATGAATCTAGCTCTATGCGCGGCGCGGCAAATGATTTACGCAACAAAGCTGCAGCAATGGGTGGTAACGTGATTTTTGGCGCATCAAGCCCAAGCGAAACTGTCCTGTCTAGCTTTGTTCCTGTTGATAGCAAGATGATTGGTCAAGTTTATAAGTGCCAATAATCATATATCAAGAAAACCCGCTTAATTAAGCGGGTTTTTTTATACTGATTCACTTTAGCTAGCTTTGGCGTAAGTTTAAATCAAGTAAGGTTTTGCTGGGTTCCCCACCTATTTCTCTTGCCAGTTTTGGCACTAAATATCCTGAAACTTGGCTTAGTAATTCGCGAATTAATTGCCTTGCTTCCAGATCACTCACTAAGAAATGCGCTGCGCCTTGAACTTTATCAAGCACATGTAAGTAATACGGTAAAATTCCTACATCAAATAACGCATTGCTCAGGTTGGCTAATGCAGTGACATTATCATTAACTTGGCGGAGCAATACGCTTTGGTTGAGTAAGGTGACTCCCGAACGTTTTAATTTCAGCATTGCTTGTGCAAACTCATCATCAATCTCATTCGCGTGATTAACATGGGTGACCATAATCACGTGTAAACGGGATTGAGTTAAGCGCTGGCAAAGGGTATCTGTAATTCTTTCTGGGATTACCACCGGTAAGCGAGAATGAATTCGCAAGCGTGTAATGTGTGGAATTTCCTCAAGTTGGCTAATTAACCAGTCGAGCTCATGGTCTTTCGCCATTAATGGATCACCACCAGAGAAGATGATTTCATTGAGTTCACTGTGGTTTTTTATATAATCCACAGCCATCAACCAGTTATTTTTATTTCCTTTGTTATCTTCATAAGGAAAATGCCGGCGAAAGCAGTATCGACAGTTCACCGCACAACCGCCTTTAACCAGCATCAATGCTCGGTTGCGGTATTTGTGAAGTAAACTTGGGATCGCATTATCCTGCTCTTCTAGTGGATCAGTAGAAAAACCTGGATGTATATCGAACTCTGCTTTTGCGGTTAATACTTGCAATAGCAGGGGGTCTAGTGGATCACCTTTTTTCATTCGTGAAATAAAAGGGCGCGGAACGCGTAAGGGGAATAACTTACGTGCTTCATGACCTTCTCGCGATGGCTGATGGTCTTCTAAGTTTAGTAATTGCAGCAATTCATCCGGATTAGTGACTGCTTCAGCAAGTTGTTGTATCCAGACTTCTCTGGATGAGGTATTTTGAGTTATAATATCGACCATTTTTTGGCTATGCCATTTTTAGTTTATAAATAGAGGATCTCCATGGCTACTTATAGTACCAATGAATTCCGCTCAGGTCTTAAAATCATGTTAGATGGTGAGCCGTGTGCAATTCTTGAAAGTGAATTCGTTAAACCGGGTAAAGGTCAAGCGTTCGCACGCGTTCGTCTGCGTAAACTGATTTCTAACAAACTGTTGGAAAAAACTTTTAAATCTACTGATTCTGTTGAAGGCGCAGATGTCATGGATATGAACTTAACTTACCTGTATAACGACGGTGAGTTCTGGCACTTCATGAACAACGAAACTTTCGAACAACTGGCAGCAGATGCGAAAGCTATCGGTGACAACGAAAAATGGCTGATCGACCAAGCAGATTGTATTTTAACGCTGTGGAACGGTCGTCCAATCGCGGTTACTCCGCCGAACTTCGTTGAGTTAGAAGTTGTTGAAACAGATCCAGGTCTGAAAGGCGATACAGCAGGTACTGGTGGTAAGCCAGCAACATTAAGCACTGGTGCAGTGGTTAAAGTTCCTCTGTTCGTTCAGATTGGCGAAGTGATCAAAGTTGACACTCGTTCAGGCGAATACGTTTCACGTGTGAAATAATTGTCGCACAGATCAAGCCCGTCATTATAGTGAGTGACGAAGTGAGATCAAGAAGAGCCGAATACAGTTTTGTACTGTATTCGGCTTTTTTATTTATAATGCTCAATGAGAACAATGATTAACAACATTTAAACCCGCCCTTGCCCTTACCGCCGTAGCGAGCATCCTGCCGTTCTTTGAAAAACTCTTCATAAGTCATCGGCGTTTGGTCAGGATGGGTACGCTGCATGTGAGCAACGTAGTTGTCATAGTCGGGAACGCCGACCATCATTTTGGCGGCTTGACCTAAGTAACGGGCCGCTTTCCCTAAGTTCCCAAACATTTTTTTCTCCTTCATATTTCGCGCTACAGCGTTGTTGACTGCTCTCGGCTACCCAAGTCACATACCGTTATGTATGCTCCTAGTTTCTCCTTCATACTTCACGCTGTTGCTGCGTTGGCTTCATTCGCTAACCCTAGTCACATACTGGGTATGCTCCTAGGGATTATCTTCTTTGTCGCCTTGCTCCAACGTGAATTATTTTGGAGAAAGAACATGTAGCTAGAACAATGAAAAGCTTTTCCGTTGAAATCAATGATGGCGGGTGTTTGCCACAATCTCTTCGTAGTTGGCTGGCATTGGCTCGTAAGGCACTTCGTTTGCAGTTGGTTCCTTAGATTTCAATGCTTTTAACGCTGTACGGATAGAGAATAGGGCGAGAACCACGACCACAATCATAAAGAAAATCGTTAAGCCAGCATCTAAACGGTTATTGAAAACCAACTGAGTTAATTGCGATTCAGTATATTGCGGTGGCAAATTTCCGCTGTCTAACATAGCTTGGAATTTATTGGCGACTGCTAAGAAGCCAACACGAGCATCTTCACTGAAGGTTTTTTCCCAGCCAGCGGTCATCGTACACACCAATAACCACGAAGTTGGTAATAGCGCGACCCATGCGTAAGCTTGGCGCTTCATCTTGAACAGAACGACCGCACACAGCATCAACGCCATACCTGCTAGCATTTGGTTTGCGATACCAAACAGTGGCCACAAGGTATTAATGCCCCCTAATGGGTCCACAACGCCTTGGTGTAAAAAATAACCCCAAGCCAGCACACATAATGCGGTCGCAATCAAGTTAGCTGGCAGAGAATCTGTTCTCTTTAACGAAGGTGAAACGACTCCCAGTAAATCTTGTAGCATAAAGCGTGCGGCTCGGGTTCCGGCATCTACCGCAGTCAGAATAAAGAGTGCTTCAAACAGGATGGCAAAGTGGTACCAAAAGGCAACATTCATTAATCCGCCTAAAGCACCATGGAGAATATACGCCATACCTACCGCCAGTGTTGGTGCACCCCCTGCGCGCGAAATAATGCTAGTTTCCCCTACATCGTTAGCAATTTGGGTAAGCTGTTCAGGGGTAATTTGGAAACCCCAGCCACTGACCACTTGCGCCGCAGAAGCGACCACATCCGTAGTACCAGCTGGTGCCAGCATTGCCATTGGGCTGTTCATCGCGAAATAAACGCCTGGGTCAATCACACAAGCCGCAACTAACGCCATGATAGCCACGAATGACTCCATCAACATCCCGCCATAGCCGATAAAACAAGCTTGGTTTTCGTTGGCGAGCATTTTCGGCGTGGTACCAGAAGAGATTAAGGCGTGGAAACCGGAAACGGCACCACAAGCAATAGTGATAAACAAGAATGGGAATAAATCACCTGCCCAAACAGGACCCGTTCCATCGATATATTTGGTTAACGACGGCATCTGAAGATTTGGATTTAAAATTAAAATACCAATCGCCAGACCAATAATCGTACCGATTTTCAGGAAGGTAGACAGGTAGTCTCGTGGCGCTAACAGTAACCATACTGGCAACACCGCAGCCACAAAACCATACCCAACCAACATCCATGTTAGCTGGACGCCGGTGTAGTCAAAGTAAGGAGCCCAAATTTCACTTTCTGCGACCCAACCACCTGAAATAATCGCAAAAACTAAAAAAATTAAACCGATAATTGATACTTCACCGATGCGACCAGGGCGAATGTAGCGAGTATAAATCCCCATAAAAATAGCCAGCGGGATGGTGAAGGCAACGGTATAGGTTCCCCACGGGCTGTGGGTCAGCGCTTTGACCACAATCATCGCGAGCACGGCAAGGATAATGACCATGATCATAAAGCAAGCAATCAGTGCAATTACCCCTGCAGTATTTCCCATCTCTTCTTTGACGAGTTCACCCAGCGAGCGCCCATCACGACGAGTCGAAACAAATAACACCATGAAATCTTGCACAGCACCCGCAAGTACAACCCCTGCTAACAGCCAGAGCATTCCGGGCAAATAGCCCATTTGCGCCGCCAGTACTGGTCCAACTAAAGGTCCCGCACCCGCAATAGCGGCAAAGTGGTGACCAAATAGCACTTTTTTATCTGTTGGAACATAATCCAGACCATCGTTATGACGAATTGCTGGTGTCATACGCGTTGAATCTACTTGCAGGACTTTTTTTGCAATAAACAGTCCATAGTAACGATATGCGATCAAATAAATACAGACCGCGGCGACCACGATCCACAAGGCGTTGATTTGTTCACCTCGGTTTAATGCAATATAACCGAGTGAAAATGCGCCGAGCAGAGCGAGAACAATCCAAATCAATTGTTTACCCATAGCCTTTCCCCATCCATTCCGTTAACGAGCTTTATTAGTTATTTATGTAAGTAAAAACTCAGGCAGGTATAGCGAAAGTTAAGTGAAAGAAAAAGTAGCTAAATCGAGACACTTAATTGAAATTGTAGATAAATTGCAATATTGCAATTGGTATCACTAAAATTGAAGCGAATATTGGATTTTATCTTGTTTTGGTCTAGCGATAATCTTTGGTTTGGTTTTATCTATTATGTAGGTGTTGATTGTTGGATTATAATTCTGAATTTTTCTAAGGGTGTTTTTCTGAGGTCTTATGAGGCGCACAAAAAATACCGGAATAAAGTTTCCGGTATTTGAAGGGGTTGGCGATTATGTTCTGATCATTTGGATGATTTTTTTACCGAATAACGTCGTAATAAGTCCGAACATAATTAAAATTAATCCAGCGATTTGTACGCCATTAATATGCTCACCAAGGAATAACGCACTACTACTTAGTCCAAAGACGGGTACCAATAAAGAGAATGGGGCGACTCGCCAAGCCTCATAGCGTCCTAGCAATACTCCCCATAAGCCGTACCCAATGAAAGTAGAAAGGTAGGCAAGATATAAAATAACGCCGAGTACCGACCAGTCAAAACCAGCTAGACCTTGCACAATGGCATCTTCACCTTCAAAAATCCAAGAGCTTAATAAGAAGGGAATAATGGGGATAAGCGCACTCCAACTCACTAAAGAAAGGGCGCTACATTTTTCCTCACCTTGGTGTTGCATAATAATACGGTTAGTGATGTTACCGCATGCCCAAGATAACCCTGCAACTAAAATAAAGATCAAGCCTAACAGAGGGATATCATCGATGCCTCCAGAGGTTGCGCCATTAGCTAAAATCCCCAACCCCGCGATGGCGATAAACATGCCAAGAAAATGGGTTGGCTGTAGGGATTCTTTCAAAATCACCGCGCCGAGTAATAAGGTGAAAAAGGCTTGTGACTGTAAAATAACAGAGGCAATCCCCGCAGGCATACCGACTCGCAACGCACAGAATAGAAACGCAAATTGCCCAAAGCTAATGGTTAAACCATAAATCAATAGTAGCTTTAAAGGGATCTTGGGGCGCTTGAATAGGAAGATGGCAGGAAATGCCACAAACACAAAACGTAAGGCACCGAGGAGTAATGGGGGTAAGGCGGTTACGCCAAGTTTAATGATCACAAAGTTGACGCCCCAAATAATCACGACACACAGGGCAAGTAATATATCTTTGATACGCATAGTGTTTTCTCGGTACAGAATTGGTGGAGGATCTCTACTTTACCTGTGCTTTGGGATTTGTGCGACGAGATTGCATCTCATGACTCAAATTCAGCATGAATAGGATAAATGTGGGTGTTAATTTAGTGTTAATTATTATTTTAAGTGACTTGAGTCTCTTAAATTGAACGTTTATAATACGGTTTCATTTCGCGTGTTCAGGACGACCTGAAATCATCACGTTTAAGTAATGGGGACGACCCCGAGAAGTTGACGGAGTACATCCACCATGGCTTGGATCATCTTATTATTCGCAGGTTTATTAGAAGTTGTTTGGGCAGTGGGTTTAAAATATACCCATGGTTTTACGCGCCTGACACCAAGTATCATCACTATCACCGCCATTATCGCCAGTATGGGCTTACTCGCTTATGCGATGCGTGACCTGCCTGCGGGAACCGCTTATGCAATTTGGACAGGAATTGGCGCTATCGGTACTGCAATTTTCGGGATTATTTTCCTTGGTGAGTCTGCCAATATGTTCCGGTTATTAAGCCTTGGCTTGATTGTGATGGGACTAATTGGGTTAAAACTTTCTAGTTAAGTCTCTGAGAATAAGAACGGGTGAGCGATGGCTTACCCGTTTTAGCAATTTCAGCATAATAGAATTCAAATAACATAATAGTTATATTATCTTGTTTTCTTAATCAATAGAGCTGGCTTCTCTCCTTTTAGGTTGATGCTGCAAATAACGAGATGGCCATATTTCGTTAGGTGCCACCTCTAAAAAATCTGCAATAATTTTCTCTCCTTTAGGCCAGCGGCGTGACAATGCATTATTCAATGTTGAGGGATTTAATCCGACAGATCTGGATATGGCGGATAATGTGGTTCCTCTTTTTCGAATGGCGGCAATAATGTCCGGAGGATGCCAATCTTCTTTCATGTCATCTCCAATAATTATTAAATAATTAATCTTTAAATTTAATTAAATGCTTTTTAATTAAATTCACCATATGGTTTATTTGAAATGTTAAATTAGAAAAATAAATTACCTTTTTAAATATCAATTAAATTAATCTTTGATATGAGAAATTTCTATGTTAAAGATATTGGCGGTTTTTAATGTTGTTATTTTACAGTGATATTTAAAAGGAAATTAAATGAATATTGAAAGTAATTTTTTGGAAAAATCATGTGATGGGTTAAGAAATATATTTTCGAGTCAATTTAATTGGGATGATATGGATCTATCTTTTAGTAGGGTTGACTTAACGGAACGAAAAATACTGACAATATCCAGCAATTATGAATGGGTCTTGATCTACTGGAATGATGACTTAGATCTGTTAATCAGTGAAAGATTGTCTTCGGGAATTCAATACTGGGATAATTACTCCAAAGCATATTCAGATACATTGTTAAAAGTAAATAGTAGTGAGGTTAAGATCGATCTTTGTACGAAATATGGGAATGTTTTTGAATTGGCATCAATTAATTCAAAGAAGAAATTGTCAATGAAAGAAATTAATGCAATCTATAAATATAGGCCTATTATTTCAGATTATGCACAAAGTATTTGGCAGAAAGATAATGATGCTTTTCTACCACAAAGAGAAAATATTATTTTACCCGCTGAAAACCATAGTGAAAAAAATGAATTAGATAATGATATGCTTGATATACACCAATATATGCGTTTTGGTAATATTCGTTTTACTCGCAAAGAAATGATCACCATTCGTTTATTACTTTCCCACTGCAAAGTAAAAGAAATTAGTTATATCCAAGGTTGTGCAGAAGCCAATGAGCACAAACGAATTCAACGTATTAAAGAAAAATTAGGATGTCCTCATGTTTCTTCCAGTGGTTTATTTACGGTTCTAAAAGAACATGGAATTACATTGGCGTGTTTAGAAACCCTAGTGAGCTATCCGTAATTTCCCGACATTATTTATTTAGGATAAAATTTTTACAACAAGGATGATGCAATGAAATGGAAATATCGCATTGGTGCAGCCGCAGGAAATGCGTTGGAATATTATGATATTGCCGTTTTTGCTGCAATATCAGTTTATTTGAGTACAGAGTTGGAAAAATTGGGTTACTCACAGTCCACGATAATGGTATGGGGGATTTTTGCGCTGCGTTTTTTAATTCGACCTATTGGCGGGGTTGTTATCGGGCGTTATGCAGATATTGCAGGGAAAAAAGCGGCGTTAGTCTTGACGAGCTTTATTACTGGCGTTGCAACTTTATGCATGGCGTTATTGCCTATCCAATTACTAGGAATTTATACCCCAATCGCTATTTTAATACTTCAGCTTGCTCTTGCTTTTAGCTTTGGCGGTGAGTACCCATCGGTAGTGACTTACTTATTCTCTGATACGAAAAATAACGAGCAGGCCAGAATTGCGGCGTTAATCTCTGGAAGTGTAGTGGCAGGGGTTATTCTTTCTGTAGGATTAGTCGTGTTTTTACAGAAAGTTCTTGATAAAGAAACGATGCACAGTATTGGTTGGCGGATCCCATTATTTGTAGGTTTGCTTAATATAGGGATCAGTTTTTGGTTTCGTGCGAGATTACCAGAAAAGCAGGAAAATAAAGCAGAAAGGCGAACGTTTAATTGGCAAGGGATCGTTTATCTTTTTTTGTTAACCGCACCTGCCTCAGTGGCTTTTTATTCACAAAACCTTTCTGGAACAATTATTGTTAACCATTTGAAGCATGATGCATTAAAGGATGTTTTTCCATTAATCTCTTCAGGGCTTTTGTTAGTACTGATTATTTTAACTTGCTGGTTAACAACGAAATGCAGTACACCATCGAAAGTTTACCGGATGGGGGTTACTGCGCTAGTGCTCTTATCCGTCCCTGTTTATTTTACGCTTCAGCTCGATAGCCTCATGCTAGTTGGTCTTGCTCAACTTGTCATTGCAGGGTGTTCTGCAATGATCCTTGCAAATTTACCGGCCGTTCTGGCAAGTGCGGTACATGGCAATACCGCAATGCTAGGCGCTGGCTATAATGGGGCTTCTGTGTGCATTGGGGGGATAACGCCGCTAGCCATTACCTACTTGAGCGATTTTCATTTAGGTTATGCAGGCTGCTTTATTGCATTTTGCGGGACATTATTTTTCTTGATTCGTTGGTTGCCAAAATCAAAAGCACGATAATTTAATTAACTGATTAACCCCATAGTCAATCTATGGGGCAATTTTTTTAGCCAGTAATTTTAAAAAACGCCCATACAGAAATCCACCCAAATTGCTTTGGTTGTATTCACTGGTTGTGGCGAGGTTATCCACTGCCGCATGCATTGAATGATAGAACATCGTGGCGATAAGCTCAGACGGTGCTGCATGCCAAGCTTGCTGCTGCTCACCGAGAAATAAAATCTGTTTAATTTGCTCAACGGCACGTTGTTCGTGGCTGTTAGTATGCCAGTGATATTCGTCGTGAAATAGCATGTCGTGGAGGGGCTGTTTCTCAACATGTGGTGAGGGCGATAAAACAACAGTAATAACATTATTGTTCTGTTTACCCTCGCTGGTGGTAGAATTTGAAACCCAAAAAAATACCTCATCACGCAGTGCATTGATGAGGTATTTATTAGCAATTTATATTATTAATCAGCAATTACAGAGTGAATACACCGATAATTGCGATAACGCTAATGATTGCAGAGCTGCCGTAGAACACCCATTTTGTTGCAGGGACATGCACTTTAAAATCGTGCAGGGTGTGGTGAATACGGTGCATACCACACCATACTGGCAGAATAATCATCAGTAATAAGAAAATGCGTCCAATAAAGCTTTGGCTAAATGCCATGATGCGCTCATAGCTCAGCATTTCTGGTGCGACACCTAATGGGATTAAAATACCCAGTAAAAGGATGATTGCAGGACCAATAACGGCGCTCCACATACCACCTGCACCAAATAATCCCCAGAAAATCGGCTCATCGGAACGTTTAGGCGTTAGATTCATCAGATTCTCCTTAGATTAAAATAGTAATGCGATTGCTAAAATAGCCGCAGTCACGACTATAGTGAGAGCCCAGAAGCCTTTTACGATAGGCTCATCTGGCAGTTTCTTATCTTTAACAATGATAGCCACAGCTTTTGGTGCTAGCTTGAACCATGTTGTGGTATGCAGCAGCGTTGCCGCTAATGTCACAATGTTAATGATCAGAATAATTGGATTACTTAAGAACCCAACAAAGCCCGCCCAAGATTCAGGACCATTTTTCAGTGCAAATACGCCGTACAGGACTAAAATGCTGAACCAAACCTGAAGCACAGAAGTACTTTCACGCATGATGTAAAAGCGGTAGAAACCCAGCTTTTGCCACCAGTCGCCTTTCATTTCCCTGACATAGGGTTTACGTTTAGTTGTCATGACTTCAATTCTCCTTATCGTGGCTTCAGCATGGCGATAACAAAGTCTTGCGCACTCGCAACTTTACCTTGTTGGATAGCCGCCGCCGGGTCGACATGCTTAGGACAGACTTCAGAGCAGTAACCTACAAACGTACAGCTCCATACACCGTTGTCACCATTTAATAATGGCATACGCTCTTTCGCGCCGTGGTCACGGTTATCGAGGTTGTAGCGCTCTGCTAAGGTAATTGCCGCAGGGCCTAAGAACTCAGGGTTCAGACCAAACTGTGGACACGCTGCATAGCACAGACCGCAGTTAATACAGCCAGAGAACTGATGGTATTTCTCCATCTGAGCTGGAGTTTGCTTGTTCGGACCGTCAGAAGGTTTGCGATCATTACCGATAATGTACGGTTTAATCGCTTCTAAACGCTCGATAAAGCTTGTCATATCAACAACAAGGTCACGCTCGATAGGGAAGTTACCCAGTGGCTCGATTTTAATTCCTTGTGGATAGTCACGCAGGAATGTTTTACAAGCCAGTTTAGGTACATTGTCCACCATCATGCCGCAAGAACCGCAGATAGCCATACGGCAAGACCAACGGTAAGACAGGTCTGGCGCGAGGTTATCTTTGATGTAGCCCAAAGCATCTAACAAAGAGGTTTGCTCGTCATAAGGGACATCATAAGTCACTAAATGGGGTTCATTATCCGTTTCTGGATTGAAACGCATGATCTCCATTTTTAAGTGTTTCATATCATCCATTAGCTTGCTCCTTATTCGCCTTATCTTGAGCTGCCCCTTCAGCACCATACACACGTTTCGCTGGTTGTGATTTAGTGATTTTCACATCAGAGTACTCAAGGCGTGGTGCACCTTCTGGATTATAGAACGCCAGAGTATGTTTCAGGAAGTTGACGTCATCACGCTCAGTGCAACCTTCGTCAAGACGTTGGTGCGCACCGCGAGACTCTTTACGGTTAATCGCCGAGTGAGCCATACATTCCGCCACGTCTAAGCCGAAGCCTAACTCGATGGTGTACATTAAGTCAGTGTTGAAGACGCTGCTATGGTCAGTGATTTCAACATGCTTGAAGCGCTCTTTCAGCTCTGCCAGTTTATCAACAGTTTTCTGCATTAATTCAGGTGTACGGTAGATACCGCAACCTTCTTCCATCGAAATACCCATTTCATCACGGATTTTCGACCAGCTCTCTTTACCTTTTTGGTTCAGAAGTTTTTGCAGGTCATTTTCGATATCACGAGTACGTGCTTCGATAGCGCTTGCATTTGCAGGGGTAGCTTCAGCAGCATGACGTGCCGCTTCTTCACCCGCTAAACGACCAAATACCACTAATTCTGCCAGTGAGTTAGAACCTAAACGGTTTGCGCCGTGTAAGCCAACAGACGAACATTCGCCTACTGCAAACAGGCCTTTAATACGGGTTTCTGTGCGCTGATCCGTTTCAATACCACCCATGGTGTAGTGTGCAGTTGGGCGAACAGGAATTGGTTCGTTCACTGGGTCAACACCCACGTAAGCTTTTGCTAGCTCACAAATAAATGGTAGACGCTCATGCAGTTTTTCAGCACCTAAGTGACGTAAGTCTAGGTACACAACATCACCGCGGTGAGTGCTGATAGTGCGACCTGCGCGCCATTCGTGCCAGAATGCTTGTGAAACTTTGTCACGCGGACCCAGTTCCATATATTTGTTTTCTGGTTTGCCCAGTGGAGTTTCTGGACCCATACCGTAGTCTTGCAGATAGCGATAGCCATCTTTGTTGACCAAGATACCGCCTTCACCACGGCAACCTTCAGTCATCAGAATACCGGAGCCTGGTAGACCTGTTGGGTGATACTGAACGAATTCCATATCACGCAGTGGTACGCCATGGCGCAGCGCCATACCCATACCATCACCTGTTACGATACCGCCGTTGGTGTTATAACGATAAACACGACCTGCACCACCTGTTGCCATAACGATAGCATTAGCACGAATTTGAACTTTCGTACCTTCCATCATGTTCAGAGCAACCAAACCACGTACTTGACCTTCATCCACAATAATATCGAGAACAAAGTGTTCATCGAAACGCTGAATTTGAGGGTATTTTAATGACGTTTGGAACAGGGTATGCAGCATGTGGAAGCCGGTCTTATCGGCTGCAAACCATGTACGTTCAATTTTCATTCCACCGAAACGGCGAACGTTAACTGAACCATCTGGTTTACGGCTCCAAGGGCATCCCCATTGTTCCAGTTGGGTCATTTCTGTTGGGCAGTGTTCGACGAAGTAATCGACGACATCTTGCTCACACAGCCAGTCACCACCAGAAACGGTATCATTAAAATGATAGTCAAAGGAATCATGGGCTTGAGTAACTGCGGCTGATCCCCCCTCTGCGGCCACGGTATGGCTACGCATTGGGTAAACTTTTGAGACCAGAGCAATCTTGATATTGGGATTTGCTTCAGCAGCAGCAATTGCTGCACGTAAGCCTGCGCCCCCGGCCCCGATAATCGCTAAATCGGCATTGAAGGTTTGCACTGCGCTTCTCCATTGTTCAAGTGTAAAGTGTTAAATTAATAAATTCTTTTAAATACTTTTAGTGCTTAGCTATTTCAGTTTCAGCTCACCTTTAGGCAAATCTGCAAAGAATATTTTTTTAATCGTAAATATATAATAGCTAATAACGACTTATTATGTTGGGAATTATAACGAATAGTGCCGAGGATAAATTTGATATAGAAAGGTGTTTTGGGTGATATTACCCCCAAAATGTGATCTGCGTCGTCTTTTTGCAAATTGTTTTTGGGTGCAAAGAAATTCCAGCGAAATTGGAAATAATAAAAAGGAATTTCAAATAATTATCATTAATTTTAACAGAATTATCAGAATTTAAAACCAACTAAAATCGTCAAGTTTTCCTCGCTTACAGTGGATAATCTGGTGTGCCATGAGGAAATTCTAAAATCATATCGAAGATAAAATTGCGAATGAGTTCACTGTTTCTCAGTCTGCTTCATTTCTAATGTCAAAAAACGATTTGAAATAGCATAAAGAGGGTAAGCAAAGAAAGGTAATTTTAACATTTGAATTACAAGCAATAAGAAAAAATCATGTTTCTGTTTTTTTTTAACCAAATGTTAAAAGTTAATAAGAAAGCTTTTTGCCTAATCGTATAAAGCAGGAGATAATCACATCATCTTTTTTCGCCTTGAATCATATCCCCTATCGATACTCATATAGAGCATAATTTCCACAATAATCCATTGTGTGTTAGGGGGGAGGTGAGTACACTGCACAACTAAGTTTATTTTGGAGTTATTTTAATGAGTGAAGTAGCGAATTGGCTGCCTACAGCCCCCATCGCTAACCTGTTACAGCGCGCAAAAATTGTTGCGGAAATCAGACGTTTTTTCGCTGATCGCTGTGTACTTGAGGTAGACACACCCGCAATGAGTCAGGCGACAGTGACTGACATTCATCTTGTTCCATTTGAGACACGCTTTGTGGGACCCGGTGCTGCTCAGGGCATTAATTTATATTTAATGACCAGCCCTGAATATCATATGAAACGTTTACTGGCAGCAGGAAGTGGTCCTATCTATCAAATGTGCCGTAGTTTTCGTAATGAAGAAGCAGGAAGACACCATAACCCTGAATTTACGATGCTGGAATGGTACCGCCCACACTTTGATATGTATCGCTTAATCAATGAAGTCGACGACCTTCTACAGCAAGTGTTGGAATGTGAAAGCGCTGAGCTTCTCTCTTACCAACAAGCATTTTTACGTCACTTAGATATCGATCCTTTATCTGCGGAAAAAAGTGAATTACGCGAAGTGGCTGCCCGTTTGGATTTAAGCAATGTTGCGGATCAAGAAGAAGACAGAGATACGTTACTACAATTGCTATTTACGATGGGGGTTGAACCACATATTGGTAAAGAAAAACCTGCGGTGGTGTACCATTTCCCAGCGACTCAAGCGTCATTAGCCGTTATCAGCACGGAAGATCACCGCGTTGCTGAACGTTTTGAGGTTTACTATAAAGGCATGGAGCTGGCAAATGGTTTCCATGAGCTGACCGATGTGAGCGAACAACGCCAACGTTTCGAACAGGATAACCGCAAGCGTGCCGCGATGGGATTACCCGTTCAGCCAATAGATGAAAACTTACTTGCCGCGCTTGAGCATGGTTTACCGGCATGTTCCGGTGTAGCTGTTGGTGTTGACCGCTTAATCATGCTGGCACTGAATGCCGAACGAATCAGCGATGTGATTGCGTTCCCAGTGACGATTGCTTAAAACTCAGTTTCTATCTATGACATTAAAAAGCACCTTGAACGTTGATCATTGATTAACGAAGGTGCTTTTTCTTTTCTACCCTTTCTACCAAAAACGGATTAAATGCTTTCGGATAATTCTTCTATAAGTCCCATTCCTGAAGATTATGGTTGATTTCAAGTTCATTTGCTGGTCTTCTGTTTGACTTAAGCTAAATAAAATGAACTTGGGTTGGTGACCTTTCTGCCTTTGCTTCTATTACTACTGGTTGACACGGAACAAGCCGAAAAGGAAGGCATTGCATTATCGTCATTACTACCCAATAAAGATAATGTGTTGGCGCTAAGATCTTTAAAATCGCGTTCGTCATAGGAAAAGCAAGAAATAGCGGTGCGAAATTGTCAGTACAACTTTATGATATTGATGCTATTTTAGGTAAGAGCGGAATGGCTCATCATGTAGTCGCGCTGTCGCTTGTGTGTGAATATCCACACCCCAGCCTTATTACTCAGCAAAATGAAGCACAGCTTTTATTGCAGCAAATTCAGGCTTAAAGTCTAAATAAGAGAGTCGTTATTCTGATTAAAAAGACTCTCTCGAGTTATTGACGCGCAATTGACTCGAGAGAGTGAGGGAGAGTTACTTCTGCTTTTGCTGCTCTAGAAACTTAACCCCTAAATCTGGGAAGTCAGTGAAGGCACCATCAACGTCCGCTTGGTTATAAATAATGTCATATAACTGCTGACCATCTTTCGCGTACTTAGGCAGTTTGTCCACACGGATAGTAAATGGATGTACCGCCATATGGTTAGCGTGAGCTTCTTTTACCATACCGTTTACTTTGATGTTCGTTGGTGTGGAATCTTCGCTAATGAGCATATGATAGTCAGGGCCGATACCGTCTGCGTAGGTTGCAATCTCTTTCATCGCACCCGGCTTCATCATCCAATCATAGTTATAGTTCACCCAAGTACCGTCTGGCTTCTGCTCTTGAGTCTCTTCCCAATCGGTGTAAGCAATCAGTTGGATCAGTTTTAAATCCATCCCCATTTCTGGCATCAGTTTCGTTTTGATGCGTTTTAAGTCAATCGGGTCGAAAGATTGCAGATAAACGTTAGAATCTTTGTTGGTATAGCCATACTCTTTCAGGACTTCTAAGGTTTTCTTGGTGATATCCTTGCCTTCTTGTTGATGGAACCAAGGGGCTTTAATTTCAGGGTAGATACCGATATTTTTACCCGTAGATTTGTTCAAACCTTGAATAAATTCAATCTCTTCTTGGAAGGTGTGAACACGGAAATCAGATTTACCCATAGGGAAACGGTTCGGATAGCTTTGGACTTTTTTGCCATCAACAATGTCAAAGCCTTCCGTGAATTTCAGGGATTTAATTTCTGGCAGCGTAAAGTCGATGGCGTAGTAGCGACCATCTTTACGTGCGCGATTTGGAAACTTATCCGCTACGTCAGTGACGCGATCCAGATAATGGTCATGAAGTACAACCAGCTCATTATCTTTGGTCATCACTAAATCTTGTTCGAGGAAATCCGCGCCTTGCGCATACGCCATCGCTTTCGCTGGAAGGGTATGTTCAGGTAAATAACCACTTGCACCACGATGGGCAATCACCACTTTACCTGCCGTTTCGGCAGCCGCAGAGACTGACATCACTAAGACCATACTTGCGACTAATGTTTTTAATTGAAAATTCATCAGTAAATCTCCTTGGTACTCATTGTTTGTAGGTAAAAAACTTGTAGGTAAAAAGCTTTATAGGTAAACAGTTTTTTAGGTAAATAAATTTATAAGTAAATACTTTTACAGATAAAAAATGGTGCCGATAACAAATTTTGGGTAAAAAAATGGGCTATATCCTTTTCTTGATATAACCCATCAATCTAGCGAATCAACTCAACATAAGCGGTGGCTTATTGGTTTTTAGCGAGTTCGCGTTTATGTTTACTTTCGCTCAGCATAACGATGAACAGTAAAACAACGGCCAGTGCAGAACCACCGATCATCACAGCAAAACCGCCGTTCCAACCGAAGTAGTCCACGGTATAACCGACGATAGCACTTGCGGCAACAGAACCACCAAGATAACCGAATAAACCGGTGAAGCCTGCGGCGGTACCCGCTGCTTTCTTAGGTGCAAGCTCAAGAGCGTGCAGACCAATCAGCATGACTGGACCATAGATTAAGAAACCGATAATCAACATACATGCCATATCAACGCCTGGGTTACCCGCTGGGTTCATCCAGAAGACGATAGTTGCAATAGTCACTAAGGTCATGAAGAACACGCCTGTCGCGCCACGGTTACCACGGAAGACTTTATCCGACATCCAACCGCACAGCAGTGTTCCTGGAATACCCGCATATTCATACAGGAAGTAAGCCCATGAAGATTTATCCATTGTGAAGTGTTTAACTTCGCGCAGGTAAGTTGGTGACCAGTCCAGAACACCGTAACGCAGTAAGTATACGAACACGTTAGCGATAGCGATCATCCACAGAAGTTTGTTAGGGAATACATACTTCATGAAGATAGCTTTAGCGGTTAATTCTTCTTCATCAGAGGCTTTATAGTCTGTTGGATAGTCGTTTTTGTACTCTTCAATTGGTGGCAGACCACAAGATTGCGGAGTATCACGCATTAATGCGAAGGCAATCATTGCCACTAAAATAGCGGCGAATGCTGGCATATACAGCGCAGCTTTCCAGTCGTTAAACCATGCCATACCTAACAGGAACAGTAATGGAGGCAGACCACCGCCGACGTTATGCGCACAGTTCCAAACGGAGACGATACCGCCACGTTCTTTTTGTGACCACCAGTGAACCATGGTACGTCCACAAGGAGGCCAACCCATACCTTGGAACCAACCACATAAGAATAACAGCACGAACATAACCATGATGCTAGACGTTGCCCATGGTACGAAGCCCATGAATATCATGACAAGTGAAGCGAGGATCAAACCTGCCGGTAAGAAGTACCGAGGGTTAGCACGGTCAGAAAATGAGCCCATGATAAATTTGGAGAAACCATAGGCGATTGAAATCCCAGATAATGCGAAACCAAGGTCACCTTTAGAGAAACCTTGTTCAACGAGATAAGGCATTGCGAGGGCGAAGTTCTTTCTAACTAAGTAGTATGCTGCGTAACCGAAGAAAATCCCCAGGAAAATCTGCCAACGTAATTTACGATAGACGGGATCTATCTTATCCGCTGGCAGCCTCTCGATATGAGCGGCGGGTTTAAACATGCGTAACATAAAGCCTCCGATGGCATGTCAGTAGTTATATGCTCTTCATTTCACCTATGTTGTGAAGTTGTTGAGCGTTTATTATGGGAGAAGTAACAAAAACGAAAACAATCGAGTTTCTTTAGGCGCTTTTATTTTCTAATTGCGCTAAATCTTAATCGTTAAAAAACATTTTATCTGTAATCTAACGCACAATTATTGATTTTGTTTATCTGGCTGCATAGTTAATGCGATTTGTGAATGGAATGGAACTAAAATTGTGAATTATTTTGTGAAGGTAGTCACGGTTTTGCGCTTTTTCGTACCTGAAATGTAACTATGGCTTTCGTTTTTGTTCCTTATCAAACATTCGACTCATTTTTGAGCTTATATTAACTATAGACTATAAAAATAGAAACTATACTTATCGAATAGTGAAGATTGATTAACGTGAGGAATGCGACATGAATGGCTCATCTGTGACTGAAACGGATGTCATCATTATCGGTGGTGGCGCAACAGGCGCAGGGGTCGCTCGTGACTGCGCTCGCCGTGGATTAAAGGCAGTTTTGCTGGAACGGCATGATATTGCGACAGGTGCAACAGGGCGTAACCATGGCTTATTACACAGCGGTGCTCGCTATGCTGTTACTGACAGTGAATCGGCAAGAGAGTGTATAGAAGAAAATAAAATACTGAAACGTATCGCTCATCATTGTATTGAAAAAACCGATGGGCTTTTTATTACCCTGCCAGAAGATAGTCTTGAATACCAACAGCAATTTATTACTGCATGTCAATCAGCTGGCATTGATGCTCAAGCGATTGATCCCGCGGAAGCTATTCGTTTAGAGCCTTCAGTCAACCCGCGTTTAATTGGTGCGGTTCGCGTACCGGATGGCACCGTCGATCCCTTTCGTTTGACTGCTGCCAATATGTTAGATGCTCGCGAGCACGGCGCTAAAGTTCTGACTTACCATGAAGTGATTGGCTTGATCCGCCAAGGGGATAAAGTGCGTGGTGTCACCGTTTATGATCATCAAGCGAAAAGACAGTACGATATTCATGCGCAAATTGTCGTCAATGCTGGTGGAATTTGGGGACAGAAAATTGCCGAATACGCGGATCTGAAAATCAAAATGTTCCCTGCGAAAGGGGCGCTCTTAATTTTAGGTCACCGTCTTAATAATATGGTGATTAACCGTTGTCGCAAACCTGCCGATGCGGACATTCTTGTGCCGGGTGACACTATCTCGTTGATTGGTACGACATCGACACATATCGAGTATGACCAAATCGATAATATGTATGTCACGCCAGAAGAAGTGGATATTTTGATTCGTGAAGGTTCAATGCTATCCCCTGCATTAGCGACAACGCGCATTTTACGCGCATATGCGGGTGTTCGCCCATTAGTGGCGAGTGATGATGACCCTTCTGGCCGTAACGTCAGCCGCGGTATTGTGTTACTCGACCACGCGAAACGCGATGGTTTAGAGGGTTTCATCACTATCACTGGCGGTAAGTTAATGACTTATCGCTTAATGGCGGAATGGGCGACCAATAAAGTCTGCGAAAAACTGGGTGTCACAACACCATGCACCACTGCTGAAGCGCCATTGCCAGGATCTCAACACAGCGCAGAAGAAGCGTTGCGTAATGTGGTTTCTATCCCTGCACCTATTCGCGGTTCTGCGGTCTATCGTCATGGTGATAGGGCGTCTGCGATCCTCAGCGCTAACCGTTTAGATAAAAGCTTAGTGTGTGAGTGTGAAGCGGTGACGGCAGGTGAGGTTCGCTATGCGGTGGAATCTTTAACCGTCAACAACTTGCTTGATTTACGCCGTCGTACCCGTGTGGGTATGGGGACGTGTCAAGGTGAGCTTTGTGCTTGCCGCGCGGCTGGATTACTCAATCGTTTTAACGTCACCACACCACATGAAACCGAGCAGCAACTGGGGCACTTCTTAAATGAGCGTTGGAAAGGGGTGAGACCGATTGCTTGGGGGGATGCTTTGCGTGAAAGCGAGTTCACCAGTTGGGTATATCACGGATTATGTGGCATGAATGAAAGTACATTGAGCCAGCCTGCTCAGAAGGAGGCAGAGAATGAAATATGATGCAGTAGTGATGGGCGGAGGCCTTGCTGGTCTTATCTGTGGAATTCGTCTGACTCAATCAGGGCTCTCTTGCGCTATTGTGAGTGCTGGGCAAAATGCGCTGCATTTCTCTTCAGGTTCATTGGACTTATTAACGCATCTTCCCGATGGTGTGCCGGTCGAAAAACCGCTCTCGATGTTAGAGGCATTAAAACAGCAAGCACCAAACCATCCGTACAGTTTAATCGGCGCAGATAATGTCTCTGAACTGGCTCAGCTGGCACAGAGTACATTGCAGCAAGCGGGTTTGCACTTCAAAGGTTCAAGTGAAGAAAATCATTACCGTATTACGCCATTAGGTCATAAACGAATGACTTGGCTGAGCCCTGAATCTGTACCCACGACGGCACTTCACCAACAAATGGCACTGGGTAAAATCGCCGTTGTGGGTATTGAAGGTTTCCTTGATTTCCAACCGCAAATGGTGGCGGATGAGTTAGACCGTCAAGGACTCGAAGCGGAGGCGTGCTATGTTCACTTACCGTTGCTTGACCGCTTAAGGGAAAACCCAAGCGAGTTCCGCGCGATTAATGTGGCTCGCTGGTTAGATAGACCTGAAAATATGGCGCAAATTGTGGAAGAAATTGCCCCGCTAGTCGCTAATGCGGATGCGGTGTTTATGCCTGCGTGTATTGGTCTCGACAGTGAAGAACCAATGCTAGAGTTACAGAAACACTTAGGGAAGCCGCTATTTTTACTGCCAACATTACCGCCATCTTTATTAGGTATTCGCCTTCATGAAATGCTATTACGCCAATTCCGTCGCCAAGGCGGGATTATGATGCCTGGCGATAAGGTGACATCCGTGAATTTCGTGGGCGCACGTATTGAGTCTGTTCAAACCCGTAATCACGGTAATATCTCGTTGAAAGCCAAGCATTTTGTGTTGGCAACAGGCAGTTTCTTTAATAACGGTTTAGTGGCGAAGTTCGATCAAGTTTATGAGCCTTTAATGAATTTAGATTTGTGTGAAATCGGCGATCGCGCCACATGGACAAATAAAGAGTTTTTCGCTTCTCAGCCTTATATGGCGTTCGGTGTGCAAACTGACAGCCATTTACGGGGTAAAAAACACGGTGAGACGATTGAAAATCTGCATATTGCGGGCGCTGTGTTAGGAGGTTTTGACCCACTGACTCAAGGCTGTGGTGCAGGGGTTTCGCTGATCACGGGCTTATATGCTGCGAATGAAATCGCGAATGAATTTGCTAAAGATAAAGCCATGCAGGCGGAGGTGGCGCAATGAGTATTCAAGATGCAAGCTTTGAAAGCTGTATAAAATGCACTGTTTGTACCACCTATTGCCCAGTGGCAAAAGCGAACCCACTATATCCGGGACCAAAACAAGCGGGTCCTGATGGTGAGCGTTTACGCTTAAAAGACCCGATGATGTACGATGATGCATTGAAATTCTGCACTAACTGTAAACGCTGTGAAGTGGCCTGCCCATCGGATGTGAAGATTGGCGACATTATTGCGCGCGCTCGTAATACCTATAGCCAGCAGAAACCGAAACTGCGTGATGCGATTTTAAGCCATACGGACATTATGGGTTCCTTATCGACCCCATTTGCCCCTGTGGTAAATACCATTACAGGCTTAAAACCCGTTCGCCAAATTCTGGATAAAGCTTTAAAAATTGACCATCGTCGTGAGCTGCCTAAATACTCGTTTGGTACTTTCCGTCGTTGGTATGGTAAACAAGCCGCGGAACAAGCGAAGTTTGAAGAGCAAGTGGCTTTTTTCCATGGTTGTTATGTGAATTATAACCATCCACAGTTGGGTAAAGATTTAATCAAAGTTTTTAATGGCATGAATATTGGTGTTCAGCTGTTAAAACGTGAAAAATGTTGTGGTGTGGCACTGATCGCAAACGGATTTATGAAGCAAGCGAAACGCCAAGCGAATGTGAATTTAGAGTCGCTCCAAGAGACAATTTTAGAAAAACACATTCCGGTGGTTGCAACTTCTTCAACTTGCACATTCACCATTCGTGATGAGTATACCCATGTGCTGGATGTTGATACTTCGGAGATGCGCGATAACATTGAATTAGCGACTCGCTATATTTATCGTCTTCTGGAAGAAGGGCGCGAGCTGAAACTGAAACACACACCATTAAAAGTGGCTTATCACACACCATGCCATATGGAAAAAATGGGTTGGACGTCCTACACCCTTGAACTGATCAAGCGTGTGCCAGGCGTGGAGTTGATTGTTTTAGATTCACAATGTTGTGGTATTGCAGGAACTTACGGATTCAAAAAAGAGAACTACGAAGTTTCCCAAGGTATTGGGGCTGGGCTGTTCCGTCAAATTGAAGAGAGCGGTGCGGATATGGTGATTACCGACTGTGAAACCTGTAAATGGCAAATTGAAATGTCCACCAGTAAGAAATGTGAACACCCAATTTCATTGCTGGCTCGCGCGCTCGAATAATCTATTGTTGTGTTGAGTTATGTGAATAGTAGTTAGGTATTAATCAAGTTAACCCTTTGGGAGATAAGCGAAAACTTATCTCCCTTTTTTATTTTAGTGCTGTGGAGATAACTGCTTCTTGCTGGTGGTATCGAAAAAAGTTTTCAAAATGAAATTCAATAACAGACCATAAGCCGGTAAGAAGAACAGCATACAAATTAACAGCTTGAATACATAGTCAACGAGGGCGATTTCCACCCAATTTGCCGCCATAAATGGATCGCTACTTTGATAAAATGCGATAAAGAAAAACGCAATCGTATCAATCAGGTTACCAAAAAACATGGCGCAGGCAGGTGCCACAAACCAGCGTTTGTTTTGACGCAGGCGGTTAAATACACTGACATCTAAAATTTGCCCAAGAACATAAGCCATAAAACTGGCTGCTGCAATACGCGCAACAAACAGGTTAAATGTCATGGTCGCGGCAAAACCTTGCCACTCACCTTGGAAGAATAGAGCCGAAATGACATACGAAATTAACAAGGCAGGCAGCATGACAGCGCTAATAATACGGCGAGCCAACGGTGCACCATAGATGCGAACGGTTAAGTCCGTAGCAAGGAAGATAAAGGGAAAAGTAAACGCGCCCCACGTGGTATGGAACCCAAAAATATTGATGGGTAACTGCACCAAGTAGTTGCTGGATGTAATGATTAAAATATGGAACAACGATAGCCAAATTAACGCAGTGGCTTTTTGCTGCGGAGTAAACGTAAACATATTGTACCTTTTTAGTCGCAATGGGGTGAGGGAACCCATGAATAACATCCCTAAATTGGGAAGAGCGCATCATACTCTCGTTGCGCAACAAAATCAAAACTGTTCATCTTCAGCGTGCGGCTTTACAATAAGTCTATTGATGACCAAGAGAATGTGGTGCTATGTCTGATTTATTTTCCAATCCAACCAAAACCCTTGATACCTTGGGACTCCGCTGTCCTGAACCGGTAATGCTAGTGCGTAAAACAGTACGTAACATGGCGGATGGCGATACTTTGCTGATTATTGCAGATGACCCTGCAACCACCCGTGATATCCCCGGTTTCTGCCGCTTTATGGAGCACGAGTTGTTGGCGGTTGACGCTGATAATGCGCCGTATCGTTATTTATTGCGCAAAAAAAACAGCGGTTTGTAATGACCCAATTTCGGTATGTTGGATAGCCTCTTTGCTTAGCATGGGGCTATTGTTGATAAATGATTTAATTAAGTGCTTGAATTTCACTGATTGATAAGCCGGTTATTTCGCTGATAACATCGGCGCTGAATCCGAGCTGTAAGCTTTTTAAAGCAATTTGTTGTAGCGTTTCTTCTCTTCCTTCTTCTTTTCCTTCGACTCTACCCTCAATTTTACCTTCAATTTTACCTTCAATTTTACCTTCAATTTTACCTTCAATTTTACCTTCATTTTTTAACCGCTGTGCAATATTCATAATAGCTCCTCGATGATTTTCGGCTTGGTCGATTAATGTCTCGACAATGGAAGTATAATAAGGGGAATCCATGATGATAAATAAGTAATTCAAGATAGTGATCACGTCATTTTTGTCATTATAGTGACTGTTTAAGATTTGAACGAAGTGCTCAGTGACCTTCTGGTGGTCATTTCGTAATTTTTTGTGTTTCATTGCGAGTTCCATCACAGCGATTTTGCGGTGACTAACTATTTCGGTATCCTCAACCACAGTGATATCCACCAACGGGAAAGGGTTGCTATACAGAGCATGGGCTACTTCAGCGTGGGGTAAGCATTGCGTCCATACCTCTTCATAAGGGTAAGGGGATGTTTCCCCGTGATAAAACAAAATGGGGACAACGAGCGGTAAGGTTTTATGCCCTTGCTGTAAATGCTGATTCATCGCCATGAATGCATAGTGCATTAAACGCCAGCCCATGAGTTTGTCAGGTGTTGACTGATGTTCGACTAATAGATAGATATAGCTATCCCCCATTTTTGTTTGTACGGAATAGAGTACATCGGAAAACCGCGTTCTCAGTTTGCTATCAATAAAGGCTGAATTAATGAGGGTTAGCGTATCGAAATCGCACAAGCGTTTAATTTGCTCAGGTAAATGAAGCTCAAAGAAATCTCGGGCATTGCTCTGTTTTGTCATAAAGCCTTTAAAGGCGGCATCATGAGGTATTGAACTTACATTATTAGTCATATCCACACTCATCAAATGTTGTCGATGGCCGAGATATTACCCAATATTTTTGTGTGCGGGAGAAAAGTTAGTCCTAAATTCAGCTGGTGAATATTTTATGTAACTCTTTGCTGTAATTGATTATTTTAAATCTTCCACACATAAGAAAACGCCGTAATAATGATAATTACGGCGTCGAGATATCAAATTAAATAAATACTATTTTTTGATTTCGGGCAGCTTCACGCGCAGTAAGCGAACTGCGTTGGCGGTAACTAATGCCGTTGCGCCAGAATCCGCTAATACGGCAACCCATAATCCAGTGATACCTAACAAGCTGGTCACCAAGAAAACTGCTTTCAAACCCAAGGCGATAGTGATGTTCTCGCGGATGATCTTCCGTGTGGCTCTGGATAATGCGACGATTTCAGGTAATCCAGTCAAACGGTTGTGGGTTAAAGCGGCATCCGCAGTTTCTAAAGCAACGTCAGTACCACCACCCATTGCAACACCAATGCTTGAAGCTTTCATAGCTGGTGCATCATTGATACCGTCACCCACCATCATGGTGTTGTGGTTTCGATTAAGCTCCATGACGGCGGTGACTTTATCTTCAGGTAGTAATCCCGCACGGAATTCCATGCCAAGCTGATTGGCAATAGCGCTGGCCGCACGAGGGTTATCCCCAGTTAACATGACCGCATTGACATTCAGTGATTTCAGCATCGCCATTGCGTCAGCTGCATCGCTACGTAAGGTATCTTGCAGAGCGGTTAAGCCGATAACGTGGTTATCTTCGAGAGTTACGACAACCGTCTTACCTTGGGCTTCTAACGCTTCCACTTTTGCTTGCCACTGGCTGTTTAATGGTGGTTCTACCCTCGAGGGTGCACTGACTAACACTTGTTTGCCATTAAAGGAACCTTCAACTCCTTTACCTGCCAGTGCTTTACGCTCTAACGCTTCTTCAACAGTGATAGATAATTCGTCAGCTTTGTTAACAATCGCTTTAGCGAGCGGATGGTGAGAGCCGACTTCAACCGATGCAGTGATACGAATTAACTCGCTTTCACTCATACCTTCAACTGGGACGACATCCGTAACATGGGGTTTGCCTTCTGTTAATGTACCGGTTTTATCCAGCGCAATCGTAGTGACAGTGCCCAGTTGCTCTAGCGCTGCGCCACCTTTAATAAGGGCGCCACGTCGCGTTGCTGTTGCCAGTGCTGAGGTAATTGCAGCGGGGGTTGAAATCACGAGTGCGCAAGGGCAACCAATTAACAGCAGAGTCAGACCACGATAAATCCATGTGTCCCACGCTGCGCTGAAAAACAGTGGTGGAATGACAATAACCAAGGCTGAAATCAGCATGATAATTGGGGTGTAAATACGGCTAAAGCGGTCGATGAATCGTTCAATCGGTGCGCGACGTTCTTCCGCCTCTTCAATCAGTTGCAAGATGCGGTCGATAGCATTTTGACCTTGTTCTGATACCACTTCCATTTGCACCGCTTTGTCGACAGATAAACAGCCTGCGGCAACTTTTTCACCAGCACTGCGCTCAACAGGCACTGATTCCCCAGTTAATGCGCTTTCATCAAAGCTGGCAAAGCCAGAGACCAGTACTGCATCAGTAGGAAGTCGACCACCTGGAGCGATTTCAATGATATCCCCAGGGCGTAACTGTGCGACAGGAACGGATGTTTTTTGCCCATCTTTGATAAGCACTGTGTCTTCAGGCACTAAGGCCATTAATGCGCTGACTCCACGTCGAGCGCGCCCCGCAGAGTAGGATTCAAGCATTTCACCCAACATAAACAGTAAGATAACCATGGCGGCTTCTTCTGTCGCTTGAATAAAGATTGCCCCAACAGCGGCAACGGTCATCAAGGTTTCAATGGCGAATGGCGAACCGGTGCGAATTAAACGTAGCGATTTACGCGCAATAGGGTATAACCCAAATAACGTTGTTAAGATAAAAGCCACGTTACCGAGTTGCGGATTAACAAACTCTAATCCCCAGCTGATTGCCATTAAGATAGCTAAAATAATGACCGGTTTTGCTTCACTCAGTAAGCTTGGTGGCGTAGATGCGGCGCTATTGCTGCCCACATCATGTAATTCATAACCTGCAGCCTCGACCGTTGAGCGGACGATTGCGGTGACGTCTTTATCCGCATCAACAACCAATTTTTCAGTGGCGAATAGCACTTTTGCTTGAGCGACTTCGCGAATTTGGGTAATCGCATTTTCGATTTTAGCGGCACAACTAGGGCAATCCATTCCCCTCACAATCCAACTAAAACGTTGTTTAGCGGTTTGTGTTGGTTCGACATCATCATTAGCTGCGGGTGCTGAATTGCAGCAGCTACCATGTTGATGGGATGTTTCATCATCATCGTGCGCATGACTTTTATCATCATGACTATGTTCATGGGAAGATGAGTCATGACTGACATTTTTGCTATTCTCTACTGTTGTTGAAGAACAGCTATTGCCAGAGCAGCAAGATGTTTTATGTGCATGGGTATCTTTATGAGAGTGTGAGTGCATAAGCGCCCCCTTTTTCTAAATGCGTTTTTAACCATGTTCTCTAATTAGAGTTAAGTCTACACTCTAGAGTAGACTCTAGAGTCAAATGAAAAAGGGGGAGCCAATTGATAAAATTCTCAAATAGCACGTTTTATCAATTGGCGAAGTGTTATAGGTAAATGGCACGAACAATAAAGAATTGACCAAGGAAATAGAAGGCGGCAACAACGGCTTTAGAGGCTTTGAATGGGAAACGGAAATGCGCAATTAACCAGATACAGTGAGATAAAAACAACATAGAGGCTCCCACCATAATGGAGAAATTAAACTCTCTACCTAAGCCAAAATATTGATCTCCTGCAACCCACATCATAATCATACTCATGATAATAGAAGCAAAAACAACAGGTTGTTGGCTCTCCAGTTTTCCCCAAATGAATATAAAGGTGACCGCAGCGATAGCAATTGGAACAATAAGCCAAGGCAGGTACAAACCAAAGTTAAATTGCATTCCGAAGCTAATGGTATAGACCAAATAGCTTAAGAACATCAGTCCTAAAGATGTAAGCAAGTGTTCACTAGAAAACATTCTCGAAAGGTCAGCAACTAAAGAAAGCACTAAACCACCTAAAATCAGGTAGGTTTGCGCATTTAAGTCGTCGGAACTCCATCCCCAGAATAATAAAAGAAGCAGAGTGATAGGGCGAAATAACCAACGTTGCCACTCAGGACCACGATAGGCTGCATCAACATACAGCCAGCCAGAAAATAAAACAGCGAGGAATGGCCAACTAATCATACACATATCCTTAAAAGCTTCTGGAAAAGAAAAATCACTGATAGCGATTTCAGATGAATCAATAAACTATACCGCGTCTTGCTCAAATTGTATGGCGTTTATCTGCAATTTGAGTGAGAGAGGGTATATACTTATGATTATTCTAAGCTAAATATACAAATTATGAATAAGCCAATTCTCTTAATTATTGTTCTCGCTATTATCGCGGTATTCGCGACAAAACGTTTTTTTGACCAAAAGAAACAGAATGAAATTAACGATAATTCATTGCCTGTCAGCCAGTTAGTTCTTGTTAAAGAGAAAAAAGATTATCCTTATCCCAATATGCGCTCTCGAGAGCGGGATGTGGTGTCCCCTGAAACTTTTCGCTATGAAATTTATTTTCAGACCCAAGCTTCTGGAGAAACCATTAAAGTGATCGTCAGCGAACAGCAATACCAAGATGTTACGTTAGGTACTAAAGGTAAGCTGACGTTACAAGGCACGCGATTTATTCGCTTTGAACCGACTGAATAACCATTATTTTTTCTTAGCGGCCTCGATTGCCGCTTTGGTTTTCTTATGCATGGCGAGCATTTCAAACACACCAAAGAAGAAAATTTTAGTCTGCTGTAAACCTGTTAATTTTTGATCTTTCGGTAAGCTAGCTTTCAGGAAGATTGTCTGCAAGGCATGCATGAAAATCATAAAGACCATTGCGATATCCATAAAATATTTCAATGGCTTAGGGAATGGGTGAACAATATTAAAGATCATGAAACCCCAAACACAAATCATGAGCAGACGTCCAATATTAATCAGCATCTTTTTCTCCCTGCATACTTGATGAATAAACAGATTGACGAATAAATAAACGATAGGCAACCTGACCTGCTACTTTTTCTCGGTGTAGCTGCCAGCTTGCGGGAATGTCAGTAAGTGGTAACTCAGCTTCGGACTCTACATAAATCCAGCTTTCATCTGCGAGCCACTGATTTTGTTCGAGTAGCTCGATAGTTTGGCTGAGTAAACCTTTACGAAATGGCGGGTCGATAAACACGACATCAAAAGGTGTACCCACTTGGCTGAGGACAGTGAGGCTACTGTTATTGAGCACAGTAGCGTTATCCGCATTTAAACGAACTTTATTTTCGCTTAACAGTTTGGCGTTTTGTTTATCCAGCTCAATAAATGTGACGTGCTCGGCAAAGCGAGATAGCGCTTCAAAACCTAAAGCACCACTGCCGGCGAAACAATCGAGGCAGCGAGCATCTCGGATGACTGGCATTAACCAATTAAAGAGCGTTTCTTTAATGCGGTCAGTAGTAGGACGTAAGCCCTCACTATCACGCACAGGCAGTTTTCGCCCACGCCATTTACCACCAATGACACGTATTTGCCCTAAAGAGGCTGTTTGTGGTTTTTTTGCCATAATATGTATAGTTGTTTAGTTCACTGAGGAATGTATAAATTATTGGGGACTATTGTAGCGCTTCGGTTTCACGGTTTTAACAGAAAAATAAGAATAAATTGTCATGATTTTTCTTTCAGATATGTGTTGCTGCGCGATGAAATGATAGACTGCATGTAATTTTATTGCGATTTAATTTTTAAACGCCATGTTTTTACCGCGAGGAGTGTAGTGGCTGATGGCTAAAGATAAGAAAAAAGGCTTTTTCTCATGGTTGGGATTTGGTCGTAAAAGTGAAGAAGAAACTCAGCAACCGGATGTCGAACACAAAAATGACGTAGCCCATAACGCGAAGCAAGACGAAGCCGCTAGGTTAGAAGCTGAGCGTCAGCATCAAGTGGAAGAAGATGCGATTAAAGCGGCGGAAGATGAAGCTGAGCGTCAATATCAAGCGGAGCAAGCTGCAATTACAGCCGCTGCGGAAGACGCTGAACGTCAGCATCAAGCTCACTTAGATGAGATGCGCATTGCAGCAGAAAAAGCGGAAAAAGAGCGCCAAGCCGCAGCAGATGCCCGTATTGCAGAAGAAAAAGCCGCTCGAGAGGTGTTAGAAGCTCAGGCTTTACGTAAGATTGAGGAAGAGGCTGAGCGCCAATATCAAATCGAACAAGCGGCGATTAAAGCCGCGGAAGAAGCAGCCGAACGTCAGCATCAAGCTGAATTAGAGGCTATCAAAGATGCTGAAGAAAAAGCCGAGCGTGAGTATCAAGCCGCTGAAGCTGCTCGTTTAGCAGAAGAGAAAGCCGAGACTGAGCGTCAAGAAGCCGAAGCTGC
>NZ_JAMPNR010000007.1:0-93145 GCF_028479485.1 Providencia sp. PROV209
ACCACGATTCCTTATTTCGTATGGCACACTAGCAGGATTTTGAATGTAGAATCTGCGCTGAGCGCAAAAAATGGTACTAACCTCCCTCCCTCCATCATCATCGCTACTCCCTTGTTTAACGGGGCATATCAACTTTTTCAGCATCAGATTCAGTACTTTCAAGGGGGGTATCTCCTGAAGGCTAGCTATTGTCGTCGTCATGACAAAAACATTTTCTTCATATAAGAGAATTGAGAGTCTACTGTTTGTACTGAATGCGATGATGGGCGAAGTGGAGCTTCACTGATACTGATTTATCCCAATGTCATAACCTAGATTGTTTTGATTGATTCGATCGAAATGGCTTTTGTGTTAGTTAGAATTGCAATGAAGTGCGGATAACTGGCGTATTTTTTTAACGTTACTCATCACCACCATGAACTGTGGGACTCACTGACATCTTATCATCATCGCTACCTCTTGTTTAATAAGACCTCAACATTGGAGGCAATTTTGTTCCTGTCTGCTCTGACCGTTAGAAGATTATCAATGTAAAATAATCTCTGTAGTTACTTCCTACCTCGTAAATAACATAAAATTCTCCTTTGAACTCCCTAACGCACTCAAACACTGCCTCTATTTAAGTGATTTAAGTGATTTAAGTGTAAAAAATCTGAGTCCTTTTAGGTATTACGCCGTAATCAAAATTCTGAATGTTTTTCTACACTAAACTATTATTTAGCAGTCATATCATGGTGAAATGGTAGTAAATTCGAAAAAATAGAGAGGGCAGAAGAAAAAAGTCACAAAAAGGAATAATAAGTTCCTTAAGATTACCCGTGAGATATTTGATATACTGAATTCGTGTTTATCAGACCAATGCTAAACTAGTAGAGTTTACATCAATCGCTGTGGTTATTAATTTTGTAGGGAATCCGGTAAGTGGCTAAAAGAACCTATTCTGTTCGGTACATTGCAGGTGAACCTGCAAAACGTATTCAGCCTATGCCAATTCATATGCTTGGAGATTCACTTCCTATTGGTCTCCCACTCTTTCCTGCGGGCGAAACATTAGATGTAGTGACGTGGAACATCTATAAACAGCAGCGACCTAACTGGAAATCCACGTTGGCGGAACTTGTCAAAGAAAAAAAATTGTTATTGCTTCAAGAAGCGCAAATGTCTCCTGAGTTAGTCTCGTTCGCTGCTCATCATCAATTAATTGCTGACCAAGTTCCTGCATTACCTTTTTCTCCTCATCCCTCTGGCGTGATGACACTCGCGACAGCTCACCCGATTTATTGTTGTCCTTTACGAGAAAAAGAGCCGTTATTACGCTTAGCAAAATCAGCGTTAATCACGGTTTATCCATTGCCTAATGGCAAACATCTCATGGTCGTAAATGTGCATGCAATTAACTTTAGCTTTGGGGTGGATGTTTATACTAAGCAGCTGGGCAAATTGGGTTCTCATATTAGTAAACATGTGGGACCTGTTATTTTAGCGGGGGATTTTAATGCTTGGAGCCGTCAACGAGTGAATGCATTGAAGCGTTTTATTCGCTCTGTAGGACTCAAAGAAGTTCTCTTTGATGTCGATCTACGCACAAAAGCGTTTGGTCGCCCATTAGATTTTATGTTTTACCGTGGTTTAAAATTGAAGGAAAGCCGTGTATTACAGACGGATGCCTCTGACCATAATCCTATCATCACGCAATTTAAATTAACTAAATAGCCCCTTTTAAGACTATCCCACCTTATTTATCCCTGTAATTATTGTAGATTTTACGCTCAATTTTATGGGGGAATACTCATTGAAACAATTACTATCCTTACTCTTACTGTGTTGCATACCCTATGCATTAGGGAAAAATAATCTTGAACTAGCAAAGAAGGCAGAACAGTTGCCCCGTTTAGTTATGTATGATTCATCATATCGACAAATAGATTATCCCAATGGTGATATACCTAGTCATTATGGTGTTTGTTCTGATGTTGTGATCCGCAGTTACCGTCAATTAGGTATCGATCTTCAGAAACGCCTTCATGAAGATATAAAGAAAAACTTTAGCCAATATCCGAGCCAAAAAATATGGGGACTTAGTAAGCCTGACGCCAATATTGATCATCGGCGAGTCCCTAACTTGGAAACCTTTTTTACACGAAAAGGTACCGTTATGCCGATCACATTAAAAGGGGAGGATTATCGACCTGGTGATATTGTTTCGTGGCGTTTAGATAATGGTCACCCACATATTGGAATTGTGACATCCATCAAAGCATCGAATAGTCAATCTTACTTAGTGATGCATAACATTGGGTATGGTCAAGTGGCTGAGGATGTTTTATTTAAATGGAAGATAGTCGGACATTATTCATATTAATATTCTTATTTCAAAGAGTTACGGAAGCTATCTAGGGGAGGATTGTGGGCAATTTAATGTTTATTTACCGGATAAAATACTTTAATATCTGAAAGTGATTAGTTTTTCTTGTTGATTATTGAATTATATGCAATTTATTGTATTGGTTGTTATCGGCATTAAACTATATTTACTAAGTGTAAAGCACAGAGATGATCAGGATATATTTATCGGGTTGTTTTATTTCTTAAGGATTTTACATCATGAAAAATATAGTTATTGTGGGTGGTGGTACTGGCGGTACCATGTTAGCTAATATTTTGGCAAGAAAACTTAATAAAGACATTTTTTCTCAAAAAATAAAAATAACATTAATTACCGATAATCCCATTCATTATTATAAACCTGCATTTATGTATGTGGCTTTTAATATGTTTTTTAAGGACGAATTGAGTCGTCCTGAGCGTGAATTATTAAGACCGGAAATTGAATTAGTTATTGATAAAATTGATTCGTTTGATTTTAAAAATAAAGAGTTATACTCGAGAAATAATAAAAAATACCATTATGATTATTTGGTTGTAGCAACAGGATGTATTCCTAGACCTGAGCGTATTGAAGGTCTAAAAGAAATGGGGAATCATTTTTATGCTTATGATGCATCTCGTAAATTAGCTGATCAATTATCTAAGATTGAAAAAGGGCGTATTTTTATTACTGTTTCATTCCCTGAGACACCTAATGTTCCCCATCAGTGTGGAATTGCACCGATGGAAACAACTTTAATGATTGATGAATATTTACGAAAACGTCGAGTTAGGGATAATATTGAAATTGTTTATACTTATCCAACGGTTTCACAATTACTGCGTAATTGTTTATTCATGCAACAACCTGTTTGCGAAGTTATTCCCGAAATATTTGTCACGAAAAATATTAAAGCGCAACGAGGGTTTACCTTAGCTAAAGTTGATCCAGATAAGAAATTAGCGTACTCCAAAGAAGGGGATGAACAGCCTTTTGATTTATTAATTAGTACGCCGCCAATTACTGCGGTAGAGGCTGTTGTGAATACAGGATTAAGTGAGCATAACAACGGTGAAGGTTGGTTACCAACAGACCATGAAACGATGCAAGTTTATGGTGTAGAAGGCGTTTATGTCATTGGCGATACGGTTGACTTACCAATTAGTAAAGCAGGGGGAAGTTGCCATAACCAAGCAGCAATTATCGCAGACAATATTTGCGGTGAATTAATCTACGGATACCCTGCTGCAATTTATGATGGACGAGTGCAAGCGGTTGCTCAAATGGGGTTAACGGCAGGCATGCCTTTGCAATATGATTATAAGCACGATGTTATTCCTACTCCACCAACGAAATTGGGTGGATTACTAAGAAATGGTTTCAATAGAGGTATTTATTGGGCGGCAATTCGTGGCTTAGTTTAATAAGGAATTAAAAATGTCGAATAATGAAAGTCAAAGTAAACTGGTTGAACTATTAAGTTCTGATGCGGGTAATCATTTTGCTGAGAAATTAGCGCCATTATTACAGTTAAATCGCCTAGACAATATTGTTGATTTACTTTCTCTAGTTTCCGATCTTGTGGACATATTAGATAACAGTACAGTAGAAAGATTATCAAACTCTTTTGAAGATACTTTAGTTCCTGTCTGGGAATTAGGTACTGCCTATAATATGGCTAAAATGGAAGGTATTCATGATAGTAAAAATCCCAATTTTCGCTCAGTGTATGGATTATTAAAAGATCCTAATACATTGCGTGGAATTACAACACTTTTGCGAACAATGCAAATTGTTGGTTCTCGATTATCTCAATCCCAAGGAGGGTAATTTTCGGAGGTGGTATGAGTTTAGATATAAAACGTTCTTTTGAAACACGGGCGATCCATAGTCATTATAATTCACAGGATCATTTAGGCTCTTTAGCTTCACCTATCTACCAAACATCGACTTATGTGTTTAAAAGTGTAGAAGAAGGCGCTGCCTATTTTAGCGGTGAAAAGGATGGCTATATTTATACCCGAATTAATAACCCAACATTAAGTCTATTAGAAAATAGAATTTCCTCTCTTGAGGAGGGAGAGGCGGCTATTGTGTTCTCCTCTGGTATGGGCGCAATTACCTCAACGTTTTGGTCATTATTAAATCCGGGTGATGAGCTGTTAGTTGATCTAACTGTTTATGGTTGTACTTATGCCTTTTTTCATCATGGATTGGCTCGATTTGGTGTGAAAGTTCGTCATATTGATATGAGTGAGCCGGAAAATTTGGCACAAGCAATTACTGAAAATACGCGGATGATATTCTTTGAGTCGCCTGCTAACCCGAACATGCGCTTAGTGGATATTGCTGCGGTGAGCCAAATTGCTCATCAGCATAATATTTTAGTAGCAGTCGATAACACTTATTGCACACCGTATATTCAAAAACCACTGGTTCTTGGTGCAGATATTGTTCTGCACTCATTAACTAAGTACATGAATGGTCATGGCGATGCGATGGGGGGAGCGGTGATCACCACCGCAGAGCGTGCGAAGCATATAAGATTAGTGGGCTTGAAAGATATGACAGGAGCGTGTTTATCTCCTCATGATGCGAATCTGATTATCCGAGGGCTTAAAACCTTGTCTGTTCGTATGGATAGGATTGTCCAAAGTACACAAAAAATTGCTGAATATTTAGAAGCGCACCCGCAGGTGGTGGCAATTATGTACCCTGGCTTACCGAGTTTTGAGCAGTATCAATTAGCTCAAAAACAGATGGAATTAGCGGGAGGAATGATTGCCTTTGAACTGAAAGGGGGATTGGAGGCAGGTAAACGGTTTTTAAATCATTTAACACTGTTTTCACGTGCAGTTAGCTTAGGAGATTGTGAGTCATTAGCACAGCATCCGGCAAGTATGACCCACTCCACCTATACACCGGAAGAAAGGCAACAATATGGTATTAGTGATGGATTGATCCGTCTTTCTATTGGCTTAGAAAATGTGGATGAGTTGATTGCCGACATTCATCAAGCACTCAGTGTTGAGTAACGTATCTTGATAAAAAACAGCCCTATATGTGTACGATGTAGGGCTGCTTTATTCATCAATGTTTATTAGCGTTTTTGGTAATAACGCATGGCAAAGAAGGTAATGCTGAGTAACGCAACCCAAACAAAGCCGACAATGAGTGCTACCTGTGTATCTTTAAAGAAGCCTAATAATGCGATAACAAACACCATGAATGCGATGGTGATTGCAGGACCTACTGGCCAGAAAGGCACTGGGAATTTCAGCTTCTTAATTTCTTCTTGGCTCATCTTACGGCGCATCGCAACTTGGGACAGTAAGATCATTAACCAAACCCACACAGTCGCGAAGGTTGCAATCGAGGCAATAATAACAAAGATTTTTTCAGGTAACAGATAGTTCAGGTATACGCCCAGTAACATCACGACGGACATCACGAGAACCGTTACCCACGGCACACCGCTTTTAGTCAGTTTGGTAAAGACTTTTGGTGCTTGCCCATCTTGAGCCATACCGTACATCATGCGACCCGCACCAAAAATATCACTGTTGATCGCAGAAATTGCTGCGGTGATCACCACGATATTCAAGATATTTGCTGCAGATTGGATCCCTAAACTATCGAAGATTTGTACAAATGGACTACCATTTTGACCGATTTGGTTCCATGGATAGATGCACATCAGAATAAACAGTGTTAACCCGTAGAATAATAGGATACGGATAGGGACTGCATTAATCGCTTTTGGGATGGTTTTTTCAGGGTTTTGCGCTTCACTGGCGGTGATACCAATGACTTCTATTCCCCCAAAGGCAAACATGACTATTGCTAAAGAGGCTATCACCCCTTCGATACCATTAGGCATAAACCCGCCATGTTCCCACAAGTTTTGGATACCCACTTCATGGCTAGTTTCTTGACCAAAGCCGTAGATCATCAAGAAGGCACCACCGACAATCATGGCGATAATGGCGCTGACTTTTATAATTGAAAGCCAGAATTCCATTTCACCAAAAATCTTAACGTGACACAGATTGAGCGCACTGATAAATAATACGATACTTAAGACCCACACCCATTGATCAACATGTGGGAACCAGAATCCCATATACATCCCAAAGGCGGTAATATCGGCTAAGCAGACGACCAGCATTTCAAATACGTAGTTCCAGCCAGTTAGAAAGCCTGCGAGTGGACCCATATAATGGCTTGCGTAGTGAGAAAATGAACCGGGGACTGGATGATGAACCGCCATTTCGCCGAGGGCTCGCATCACCATAAACACCGCGGCACCACCTAACATATAAGCCAGTAACACCGCTGGACCCGCAGCTTGAATCGCAGACGCAGAGCCGTAGAATAGACCAGTACCAATCGCCGACCCTAAGGCCATAAAGCGAATGTGCCGGACACTCAGTCCCTTTCTGAGTTGATTTTGTTCACTACTTTGCATGTCTTTTCCTGTCATTAACTTTATTTCGAAATATTGTACCGAATATTGTTTCGGTTTCGTTGATTGAGTTGACGTACTTTCCTGAACGCAGGGTGACTACATTATCACAAAGTGCATTGCCCGCGAGATAGATATCTGCAATATAATATGCGCCAAATGGAATCTTCTAGGAGCAATATGAAATACCCAATAAATGAAATCTTCCAAACTCTACAGGGGGAAGGTGTTTTCACTGGTGTCCCCGCTGTTTTTATTCGTTTGCAAGGCTGTCCTGTTGGTTGTAGTTGGTGTGATACCAAACAGACATGGGATAAAGAACCTGCGAAAGAGTCCACATTGGGTGATATTGCATTAAAAACACAAGACAGTGATTTCTGGGCGATGTCCGATGCTGAGAGTTTGATTCAACTGATGCTGCAAAATGGTTATACCGCAAAACATATCGTGATAACCGGTGGAGAGCCTTGCATTTATGACTTAACGGCATTAACGCAAACGCTTGAAGCCAATGGCTTTCAATGCCAAATTGAAACGAGCGGTACATATCCGATTCTCTGCACTGAAAATACGTGGGTTACCGTCTCACCCAAAGTGGGAATGAAAGGAGGGCTACAGGTGCTTGAACAGGCGATTAATCGTGCCAATGAAATTAAGCATCCTGTCGCGAGAGAAAAAGACATTGAAGCGCTTGATCAGCTGCTTTCTCTACGCACCCAAGGTCAGCTTCCAATTGTCGCGTTGCAACCGATTAGCCAAAAAACGTCTGCCACTAAGCTGTGTATCGATACCTGCATTCAACGTAACTGGCGTTTATCTATTCAAACACACAAATATTTGAATATTCAGTAATCAACGTGTTTTGAGCTGTAGGTGATGACTTACAGCTCAATAAAGGTCTTATTCCTCACCGCGATAAACACAACCTGCATTACAGGTCTCTTTGACCGTAATGGCACTCAACAAGGGCAGTAACGGTTTAGTTTGTTGCCAAATCCAACGAGCAAGTACTTCACTGGTCGGGTTTTCTAAGCCTTCTATCTCATTTAAATAGTGGTGGTCTAGGCGTTCATAGATAGGATTAAAGGCGCTTTTCACATCAGCAAAATCCATGATCCATCCAGTATGAGCATCAATTTCACCCGTAATTTCTAAGCGCACCATGAAAGAGTGCCCATGCAGGCGACCACATTTATGCCCTTCAGGTACATGAGGAAGGCGGTGTGCCGCTTCAAAGTGAAAATCTTTGTAGATGGTTGTGCTCATAAATTTCTCCTTACTAATGTTTAGCAGCGTATTCTACTGCTATTTTGACTCAAAATGTCGTTATTTATCGATTTCTGGCTAATCTTTTTATTCGATATTCATCATCGAATATTTTCTTTAGGATTTTTAGCTATTAGTTATGGCTATAGTTTCTTATCTTCCTAGTTATGGCTGTTATAACCTCTATCCTCATTTGGGATAGAGAATGGCATGAATGACTTTTATTGACTATTCAATGATGGATCACGTTGGAGTGACAAAATAATGCAAAACAAGCAACCTCCATTATCAGCATTACCGATTTCTACGGAGCAATTAGGGCGTTTACAGACCGCTGTGGGAGATTTTTCATCTCATCAGTTGGCATGGTTATCAGGCTATTTATGGGGCATGGTGAATCAAAATAGTGCTGTGGATGAAACGGTTCCCGCAACGCTTGTCCCCCAAGAAACAGTGACCATTATTTCAGCCTCTCAAACAGGCAACGCCCGCCGCCTTGCCGAACAACTTAGAGAGAAACTCCTGAGTGAAAAGATCAGCGCGAATTTAGTGAATGCGGGTGACTATAAATTTAAGCAAATCAATCAAGAAAAAGTCGTTATTGTCGTGGCATCGACTCAGGGTGAAGGGGAACCTGCGGAAGAGGCGGTGGCTTTGCATAAATACCTGAACTCGAAAAAAGCCCCAGATCTTTCTGCAACTCATTATGCCGTTTTTGCACTTGGTGACTCTTCCTATGAACATTTTTGCCAAGCTGGAAAGGATTTCGATTCCCAGTTCGCGAAGTTAGGGGCAAGTGAATTGCTACCACGGGTTGATGCTGATGTGGAGTATCAAATATTGGCCGATGAGTGGGTGAGTACACTGACACAAATTTTAAAAGCGCGTGTGCCTGCTCAGTCAGATAGCCAGCTTATAAACACTCAATCTGGCAGCGTGAACCAGCTAGACTCTTCCCCATACACTAAAACGGCACCGCTCACCGCAACGTTGTTGAGTAACCAAAAGATAACTGGGCGCGGATCTGACAAAGATGTTCGCCACATTGAGATTGATTTAGGAAACTCGGGGTTGCGTTATCAACCCGGCGATGCGCTTGGCGTGTGGTTTGATAATGACCCAGCCTTAGTGGATGAGCTGATTGGCTTATTGTGGTTACACGGGGATGAGGACGTGTTTATCGGTCAGCAGCGTCATTCACTGCGCGACGCGTTAACTTACCAACTGGAGCTGACTCAAAATACCCATTTGATCGTCGAAAAATATGCTCAGCTATCAAAAGATGATGGCTTGCTGGCGCTAATTAGTGATAAACCGGCCATTATGCAATATGCGCAAACCACGCCAATCGTCGATATGGTACGTCAAGCGGCGGCACAGCCGAGCGCGCAAGAATTTGTTGATTTACTGCGTCCACTGACGCCTCGTTTGTACTCTATTTCTTCTTCTCAGGCTGAAGCAGAGGATGAGGTTCATGCAACGGTTGGTGTCGTACGTTATGACATTGAGGGACGCCCAAGGACAGGGGGAGCTTCTGGATTTTTAGCGGATCGTCTTAAGGAAGGAGACGAATTACGGGTATTTATTGAACATAATGATAACTTCCGCTTACCCGCAGATTCAAATACGCCGGTGATTATGATTGGACCGGGAACGGGGATAGCCCCATTCCGCGCTTTTTTGCAGCAGCGTGATAATGACGGTAGCGCAGGTAAAAACTGGTTGTTCTTTGGTAATCCGCACTTTGTTGACGACTTCTTATATCAAGTGGAGTGGCAGCGTTACGTCAAAGATGGCTTGCTGACTCATGTGTCACTGGCATGGTCTCGGGATCAGGCTCAAAAAGTGTATGTCCAAGACAAATTACGTGAGCAAGGTCGTGAAGTGTGGAATTGGATTCAGCAAGGTGCGCACATCTACGTGTGCGGGGATGCAAACCGTATGGCGAAAGATGTGGAACAAGCATTATTGGATGTCATCAGCGAGCACGGGCACATGGATGAAGAGCAAGCGGATGACTTTTTAAGTGAGCTGCGTGTGATGCGCCGTTATCAGAGGGACGTTTATTAATGAGCAATGAACATCAACAAGCTGCACCTCAACCACCTTTAGTGGTCGAAGGGAAGCTCGCAGACAGCGAGCGTATGAAGCAGCAAAGTAACTATTTACGAGGCACCATCAAAGAGGATCTTAAAAACGGTCTTACTGGGGGTTTTGATGGCGATAACTTCTTACTGATCCGTTTTCACGGTATGTATCAGCAAGATGATAGAGACATTCGAGCCGAGCGTGCAGAACAGAAATTAGAACCACGCCACGCGATGATGCTACGTTGCCGTTTACCTGGGGGAATAATCACGCCAAAGCAGTGGCTAGATATCGATAAGTTTGCCTCTGAGCACACATTATACGGCAGCATTCGTATCACTAACCGGCAAACGTTCCAGTTCCACGGCATTCTTAAAGGGGATGTGAAGCCTGCCCATCAGATGCTCAGCCATGTGGGACTTGATGCGTTAGCTACGGCTAACGATGTAAACCGTAACGTACTGTGTACCTCTAACCCTGTACAGTCTGAATTGCATCAGCAAGCCTATGAATGGGCGAAAAAAATCTCTGAGCATTTGCTACCTCGTACGAGTGCGTATGCTGAGATTTGGTTGGATAAAGAAAAGATTGTGACCACCGATGAAGAGCCGATTTTAGGGCAAACTTATCTTCCTCGGAAATTTAAAACCACCGTCGTGATCCCACCACTTAACGATGTGGATCTCCATGCCAATGACATGAATTTCGTGGCAATTGCAGAGAAAGGGCAACTTATTGGTTTTAATGTGCTGGTGGGCGGTGGATTAGCAATGACCCACGGCGATACGAATACATTCCCACGCCTTGCGAGCGAATTTGGTTTTATTCCATTAGATAAAACCTTGGCGGTCGCGGAAGCGATAGTGACCACCCAGCGGGATTGGGGAAATCGAACGGAGCGTAAAAATGCCAAAACCAAATACACTCTCGAACGAGTTGGGGTTGAGGTTTTTAAAGCGGAAGTCGAAAAGCGCGCAGGTGTACAGTTTGAGATCATCCGCCCCTATCAATTCACTCAGCGCGGAGATCAAATTGGTTGGCTAAAAGGGATTGATAACCGCTGGCATTTGACGCTATTTGTAGAAAATGGGCGTTTAATTGATTTAGCGGATAAGCCATTAAAAACCGGTGTTGCAGAAATTGCCAAGATCCACAAAGGCGATTTCCGTTTAACGGCGAATCAAAATTTAATTGTAGCGGGTATTGAGGAAGAGGATAAAGCGGCGATAGAGCAAATTGCCCTTGATCACGGTTTAATGAGCCGTGAAGTAACCCGTCAGCGTGAAAATTCGATGGCGTGTGTGTCATTCCCTACATGCCCTCTAGCAATGGCGGAAGCAGAACGTTTTTTGCCTGAATTTGTCAGCGAAGTTGAAAAAATCATGACTTCCCATCACGTCGCGGATGAGCACATTGTACTACGCATTACAGGGTGCCCAAATGGCTGTGGTCGCGCGATGCTCGCGGAGGTGGGGCTCGTTGGTAAAGCCCTTGATCGTTATAATCTGCATCTAGGTGGTAATCGAATCGGTACGCGTATTCCTCGGATGTATAAGGAAAATATCAGTAGCGCGGAAATTTTATCTATCCTTGATGAATTGATTGGTCGGTGGGCAGCTGAGCGTCAGCCTAATGAAGGTTTTGGTGACTATCTGGTCCGTGTTGAGGTGGTGAAACCCGTTCTCAACTCTGCGGTTGATTTCTACGAGGTTAAGGAGGCGGTATGAGCCGACTTCAGTTAGCGCAACTTCAGCAGTTAGATAAGCGAGATCAAGAGTCTTATCTGCATGAATACAATCTGCAACTCGAAGCGATGAGCGCCTTGGAACGCGTTGAGTGGGCAGTGGAACACTTACCCGCTGAGTTTGTCTTGTCATCCAGTTTTGGCATTCAAGGTGCTTTAGCATTGCATTTGGTGACACAAATCGTACCGAATATTCCGGTTATTTTAACGGATACAGGGTATTTATTTCCTGAAACCTATCAGTTTATTGAACAATTAACTGAGCGACTTGCTTTAAATTTAAACGTGTACCGCTCGCCTATTAGCCCTGCATGGCAAGAAGCGGTTCATGGACAGCTGTGGACTCAAGGGATTGAGGGAATTGAGCGTTATAACCAATTAAATAAAGTCGAGCCAATGTCTCGGGCACTACGGGAATTGCAGGCTCAGAGCTGGTTTTCAGGGCTGAGACGGGAACAGTCTGCCAGTCGTGCAGAATTACCTGTACTGAGCATAGGTCGTGGTATTTTTAAAATTCTGCCAGTGATTGACTGGAATAATAAGGATGTTTATCAATACCTCACTAAACATAACCTGCCATACCACCCATTATGGGAAAAAGGGTATTTGTCGGTGGGGGATACTCATACGAGTCGACCGTGGGAGCCGGGTATGAATGAAGAGCAAACTCGTTTTTTTGGTTTAAAGCGCGAATGTGGGCTTCATGAAAACTAACACTTTTCATAAAAATTAAAGTGTTTCGTTAAAATAATTAATTACTTGCTTTAATAATAAGTAGAAAATAATTTTATTTGTTTAATAACAAAGGGATGCCATTATCTTTAATAAAGGCATCCCTTTATTGTTTTTTATTATGAATTCTTTGTTTTTTATTATTTAATCAGGCTATTATCCCTGAAAATAAGCTGATTTTACTTGGTTTTGTCGACTTTATTTACCTTATGCCTTTCTGTTCCTATTCATGCTTTTTTGTCATTTCAAAGTCACGAATTCACACCATATAGTCAATTTCATTGCTCTTATAATTAAAATGTTGGATGGAAGTGATATATGGATTACTTACCTTTATTTGTGAGTTTGCGCGGTCGTCAAGTGGTACTGATTGGTGGCGGGGTCGTGGCGGCACGAAAAGCCGAGTTATTACTTAAAGCTCATGCATCGCTGGTGGTCATTTCTCCAGAGCTATGTGAAAGCTTGTATGAGGCTTATCAACAAAATCAATTGTTATGGGTACAAGCGTCTTACCAGACTCAGCATCTTGATGGTGCTTATTTAGTGATAGCTGCAACGGACGATCACGCTCTCAATGAGAAAGTTTTTCATGATGCGCAGCAGCACCACATTTTTGTTAATGTGGTGGACGAACAGCCACTATGTTCATTTATTGTGCCATCCATTATTGACCGTTCTCCTGTCATTGTTGCTATTTCATCGGGAGGTACTGCACCGGTCTTAGCGAAATTGTTGCGTGAAAAACTGGAAGCCATGCTCCCGCCATCACTTGGCAAGATGGCAGAGATTGCAGGACGTTGGCGTGAGCGTGTTAAGCAGCGTTTAACCAAATTAAGTGAGCGTAAGCGTTTTTGGGAGCGCAGTTTTAGCGGGCGTTTTGCATCTTTGGTAGAAAGCGGGCAATTGGATGATGCAGAAAAACAACTTGAACAACAATTGACTGAGCCAGATAACCAAGGGGAGCTCATCTTGGTGGGGGCTGGACCTGGTGATGCAGGACTGTTAACACTCAAAGGTTTGAGGGTACTGCAAAATGCTGATGTGGTGCTATATGACCATCTAGTGAGCGCGGAAATTCTTGACCTTGTACGTCGCGATGCAGACAAAATTTGTGTCGGAAAACGGGCGGGCAACCACAGCGTAACTCAAGAAGAAACCAATCAATTGATCGTCAAATATGCTCAGCAAGGTAAAAAAGTCGTGCGCTTAAAAGGCGGTGACCCGTTTATTTTTGGTCGCGGAGGCGAAGAGCTACAAGTCGCTGCTGAGGCTAAAATTCCTTTCCAAGTGGTTCCAGGGATCACTGCGGCGATTGGTGCAACCGCGTATGCCGGAATTCCACTGACTCACCGAGATCACGCTCAGAGTATCACGTTTATTACAGGTCATTGCCGACAAGGTGGTGCAGAGCTGGATTGGCAAGCGCTAGCGCGTGGTCACCAAACGCTGGCTATCTATATGGGGACCGTGACGGCTGACAATATTCGCCAGCAGCTTATCCAGCATGGACGTCACCGAAATACGCCTGTAGCGGTGATCGGTTGCGGAACCCGTCAGGATCAAAAAGTGGTGACTGGCGCATTACATGAATTGGAGTCATTGGCTCAACAAGCCCCCGCACCTGCATTAATCGTCATTGGCGAAGTGGCGGCATTACATCAACAGCTGGCATGGTTTGGTCAGCAACCCGAAACCATTCAATGGCGTTCAGCGGTGCTGGAATTGGCTTAAGCGAGGAGTGAATCATGAACGAAAAAAAATTAACCCACTTACAGCAATTAGAAGCGGAAAGTATTCATATTATTCGTGAAGTTGCTGCTGAATTTGCAAATCCAGTAATGCTCTATTCGATAGGAAAAGACTCTTCCGTGATGCTGCATTTAGCGCGTAAAGCGTTTTATCCCGGTACGATCCCATTTCCGTTACTGCACGTTGATACGGGGTGGAAATTTCGTGAAATGTACCAGTTTCGTGATGAAACTGCGCAAAAGTACGGTTTTGAATTACTCATCCACCGTAACCCTGAAGGGGAAAGATTAGGCATTAACCCATTTGTGCATGGCAGTGCAAAACATACTGATATCATGAAAACGGAAGGCTTAAAACAAGCGCTAGATAAGTATGGCTTTGATGCCGCTTTCGGTGGCGCAAGGCGGGATGAAGAGAAATCACGTGCGAAAGAGCGCATTTATTCATTTCGTGATCGCTCTCACCGTTGGGACCCGAAGAATCAACGCCCTGAGCTATGGCATAACTATAATGGCCAAATTAATAAAGGCGAAAGTATCCGCGTTTTTCCATTATCTAATTGGACCGAGTTAGATATTTGGCAATATATCTACTTGGAAAATATCGATATTGTTCCTCTCTATTTTGCTGATGAGCGGCCTGTGATTGAGCGTGATGGAACATTGATCATGGTCGATGATGGGCGAATCCAGCTAAAAGCGGGTGAAGTTATCACCAAGAAAAAAATCCGTTTTCGAACATTAGGATGCTGGCCACTGACTGGGGCTGTGCCATCGAATGCCAGTACGTTACCGGAAATAATCGAAGAGATGTTGCTATCCACCACCAGTGAGCGTCAAGGGCGCTTGATTGATAGTGACCAATCCGCCTCTATGGAGCAGAAAAAGCGCCAAGGCTATTTTTAATCAATCGGTAAGGAACAATATCATGGCTGAACTGGCTTACAACGACGCAATTGCGCATCAAATCCAACAACAAGGGGGCGTGGAGGCTTACTTACTCGCTCAGCAGCATAAGGGATTATTACGCTTTTTAACCTGTGGAAATGTGGATGATGGCAAAAGCACCTTGATTGGTCGCTTATTGCATGACACTCAACAAATTTATCAAGATCAGCTGTCTGTTTTACAAACGGACAGTAAGCGAATAGGGACGCAAGGCGAAAAGTTGGATCTGGCGTTGCTGGTGGATGGATTAGCCGCCGAGCGTGAACAGGGGATCACCATTGATGTGGCATATCGTTATTTTTCAACGGAAAAACGCAAGTTTATCATCGCAGATACCCCTGGACACGAGCAATACACTCGCAATATGGCGACAGGTGCGTCAACCTGCTCGTTATCTATTCTGCTGATCGATGCTCGAAAAGGGATACAAGAGCAAACTCGGCGTCACAGTTTTATTAGTACGCTACTAGGGATCCGCCATTTGATCGTTGCTGTGAATAAGATGGATTTGGTGGGTTATAGTCAGTCTGTATTTGAAAAAATTCAGCGTGATTACCAGCAATTTGCTGAACAATTGCCCGTTGATCTCAACGTTTGGTTTGTGCCTATTTCTGCACTGGATGGGGATAATATTGTATCGCCAAGTGATAATTTACCGTGGTATCACGGCGAAACATTATTGTCGCTATTGGAAAATGTGCAAGTCACTCAGACCGCAGCGGAACAGCCATTACGCTTTCCTGTGCAATATGTGAATCGTCCAAATTTGGATTTTCGTGGGTACAGCGGCACATTGTCATCGGGAATTATACAGGTGGGACAGCCGATTAAAGTGCTGCCATCTGGCACGACTTCCACCATCAAAGAGATTGTGACGTTTGCTGGTAATCAGTCTTCTGCAATTGCTGGAGAAGCGATTACCTTAGTTCTCAGTGATGAAATTGATATTAGCCGCGGTGATTTGATTGTCGCTGAAAATGAACACTTACTTGCCAGTCAGCATGCGTTAATCGATGTTGTGTGGATGTCAGAACAGCCCCTAGTACAAGGGCAGCAAGTGGATATCAAAATTGCAGGTAAGCGTAGCCGAGGCAAAGTAGAGAATATCCAGTATCAAGTGGATGTGAATAACTTGACTCAGAAAGTGGCGACGGAACTTCCATTAAACGGTATCGGTTTAGTTGAATTTTCATTCGATGAGCCATTGTTACTGGAAAATTATCAAAGTAATGGCGATACCGGCGGCATGATTTTGATTGATAGGTTAACTAACGTAACGGTTGGCGCTGGGTTGGTTCGAGAAGCTCAGTCTGAAGACGCCATCCATAGCAGTGAATTTAGCCAATTTGAAATCGAGCTTAATCAATTGATTCGCCGTCATTTCCCTCATTGGGGTGCTCGCGATGTGTTAGGTGGGAAGTAGTACCATGAGTTCACAAGAAAATATTGTTTGGCACCAACACACGGTGACTCGGCAGTGGCGCGAACAACGTAATGGACATAAAGGCGCGGTATTGTGGTTTACAGGGTTATCGGGTTCAGGGAAATCCACATTAGCGGGGGCGGTTGAAGCTCAGCTCGCGGCTTTGGGTATGCAAACCTATCTGTTGGATGGGGATAATATACGCCATGGGTTATGTGGCGATTTAGGGTTTAACGAACCAGATAGGCAGGAAAATATTCGGCGTATTGGCGAAGTGGCCAAGCTGATGGTCGATGCTGGATTGATAGTTGCAACGGCATTTATTTCACCGTACCAAGAAGATAGACAGCGAGTTCGGGCGTTATTTGAGCCTGACCAGTTTTATGAGTTGTATGTTGATACACCAATCGAGATTTGTGAAGAGCGTGACCCAAAAGGGTTATATCGGCAAGCTCGTGCGGGAAAAATTGCCCATTTTACTGGGATCGACGCACCTTATCAGCCTCCTGAAAATCCAGAGCTGCACCTTGATGGAACGCGTTCTATTGATGATTCTTTAATGCAGATTATTCAACTGCTTCAGCAAAAAAAGACCATTTCTATAGCAAATTGATTTTACTTAAATATCATCCTTTTCTACATTTATAGGGAATTGGATGATATTTAATCTCTTCTAGCGCGAAAAATTCTGACTTTTTAGACAATATTTGCATCACAGTAGCGTCACGCGCTCAGTTATGGGATGATTAGCAAATCATTTCAGGGGGCAAGATGGGTAAATTAACGCTACTATTAATTGCGATATTAGCTTGGTTACAATATTCCTTATGGTTAGGCAAAAATGGCATCCATGACTATGTAAAGGTCAAAGATGATGTTGCTGCGCAGGAAATTGTGAATTCGCGCTTAAAACAGCGCAATGAACAGCTATTTGCAGAAATTAATGACTTGAATGATGGTCAAGATGCAATTGAAGAACGGGCACGTAGCGAACTTGGCATGTTAAAGCCTGGTGAGTCATTCTATCGAATGGTCAAAGAGCGTAATAATTCGCCGTCATCTCAATAACCATCATTTAGGGTATATTACACCCAATAGCCTGATAATTTCTGATGTAAGACTCGAATCATGATAAATCCAATAACATCAAGCGCAGCACCGATTGTTGCGCTTATCCCCGCTGCGGGAATCGGAAGCCGCATGAACGCGGATTGCCCAAAGCAATATTTGTCGGTCGCGGGTAAAACGATTATTGAACACACCATTGATGCTTTGTTACGTAGCCCTGACGTACAGCTGATAGTGGTCGCATTAAGTGCTGAAGATGATTATTTTCAACACCTTGATATCGCCAAAGATCCTCGTGTCGTAACAGTTATTGGGGGAAAAGAACGCGCGGACTCTGTCTTGTCAGGACTCAACTATCTTATTAAACAACCTGAGTATGATAATGCTTGGGTTTTAGTGCATGATGCAGCACGCCCATGCTTGCATTTGGATGATTTAAATACAATTATTCAGTTAGTGACCAAAAATGATTGTTGCGGCGGCATATTGGCTGCTCCCGTTCGGGATACGATGAAACGCGGGACTGCGGGTACACAAAATATATCTCATACCGTTGAGCGAGAAGCTCTTTGGCATGCCCTGACTCCGCAGTTTTTCCCATTAGAATTATTACGTAACTGTTTAGATAAGGCATTGAAAGAGAACGCTGTTATCACCGATGAGGCTTCCGCACTGGAACATTGTGGTTATCAACCGATATTAGTATCAGGACGTGCTGATAACCTTAAGGTGACGAGACCAGAAGATCTGGCATTGGCAGAATTTTATCTTTCAAGAATGAAATCATAAGGAAAAAAAATGAGAATCGGACACGGTTTTGATGTGCATAAGTTTGGCGGTGAAGGTCCCATCGTGATCGGTGGTGTTCGCATTCCCTACGAGCAAGGCCTTATCGCACATTCCGATGGTGATGTTGTTTTGCATGCACTGACAGATGCTATTTTAGGCGCAGCAGCACTTGGGGATATTGGTAAATTATTCCCTGATACCGATCTTGCCTATAAAGGGGCGGATAGCCGTGTTTTACTCAGAGAAGCATTCTGCCAAGTCCGTAAAAAAGGGTATTTGATTGGCAATATTGATGTCACTATCATGGCACAAGCGCCGAAAATGCTGCCACATATTCCACAAATGCGTGTGAATATTGCCGAAGATCTCGAATGCCATATGGATGATGTCAATGTGAAAGCGACCACCACAGAGCAATTGGGTTTTGTGGGTCGTAAAGAAGGGATTGCTTGCGCCGCTGTGGCTTTACTTATCAAAGATAATAGTAATGAAAGTTATGAATGTTCAGTACCTGCATGGTAAACCCCTCTCTTCGGGGACGTTAAAAAGTATTCCTGAAGATTTCGTGGTGAAAGAAGATTTAGGTTTTGAGCTTGATGGGGAAGGCGAACACGTTATGGTTCGCGTCGAAAAAACAGGCTGCAATACATTATTTGTTGCGGAACAACTGGCAAAGTTTGCTAAAATTTCAGCACGGGCAGTGAGTTATGCTGGGCTAAAAGATAGACACGCGGTCACGGAACAATGGTTCTGTTTACAAATGCCAGGTAAAGATACCCCTGATTTTTCTGCTTGGCAGCTTGAAGGCTGTCGTGTTCTTGCCGTCACGCGCCAAAAGCGTAAATTACGGATTGGTTCTCTCAAAGGTAACCAATTTGAAATCACGTTGCGTGATATCACGAACGCAGATGATGTGGAGCAACGCCTACAAAAAGTGGCTAAACTGGGTGTTCCTAACTATTTTGGTGAACAACGTTTTGGTCGTGATGGACAAAATCTTGTCCAAGCACGTCGTTGGGCAAACCAAGAAATCACAGTTCGTGAACGAAATAAGCGTAGTTTTTATCTCTCTGCTGCACGAAGTGCTATGTTTAATGATATCGCAAGTGCGAGAATTGCGAATAATACGGCGCAGTACGCGATGTTGGGAGATGCTTTGCAACTCACTGGGAGAGGAAGCTGGTTTGTCGCGACCGCAGAAGAGTTGGATTCACTGCAAGCTCGCTTACAGTCTTCAGAATTAAGTGTGACAGCGCCGCTTCCTGGTGATGGCGATTTAGGTACCCAAGAGGACGCACTGGCTTTTGAAATACATTGCTTAGAACAAGATTATCAGCCATTTATGGCGCTAATGAAAAATGAGCGAGTTTCTCCAGCAAGACGCGCTGTGCTTGTTAAGCCGCAAAATTTGCAATGGCAATGGTTAGACTCGTCAACCGTGAAACTGGATTTTTTCCTGAATTCAGGCAGTTTTGCGACCAGTGTTGTACGAGAAATTATCAATCAGGATTGTGTTGATGCTGAATATATTATTGAGTAACGATGATGGGGTAACAGCGCCGGGGATACAAACTCTGGCAGCGGCGTTACGCCAACATTATCATGTACAAGTGATTGCACCCGATCGTAATCGAAGTGGGGCTTCAAACGCACTAACTTTAGATAAGCCATTAAAAATTCAAACATTAAGTAATGGTGACCTGGCTGTTCAAGAAGGAACACCAACCGATTGTGTGTATATTGGGGTGAATAAAGTGGTTCGCCCTCGTCCTGATATTGTGGTGTCGGGCATTAACTGTGGTCCAAACCTTGGGGATGATGTTATCTATTCAGGTACTGTCGCGGCAGCAACAGAAGGACGCCATTTGGGATTACCTTCTATTGCCGTTTCACTTGATGGCGAAGTGCATTATGACACGGCCGCTAAGGTAACTTGCGATATCCTCATTATGTTGCAAAAAAATCCATTACGTGCGGGAAATATCTTAAATATCAATGTGCCAGATATTCCTTACGAAGAGTTAAAAGGGATCAAAGTGACCCGTTGTGGTAGCCGCCATGCGGCATCTAAGGTCTATAATATTGAAGATCCTCGCGGGAATATGCTGTATTGGCTAGGTCCGGTAGGCGAGATTCGCGATGCAGGACCGGGCACAGATTTTGAAGCAGTACAAAATGGCTATGTTTCGATTACGCCTCTGCAAGTGGATTTAACCTCTTATAAAACGCAGGCAGTGTTAGAAGAGTGGCTAGATAAGTCAGGAGTGAAGGCAAAATGAAAATTGGGCTCATGAAAGAACTGCTGGCACAGTTGCGCCAACAGGGAATTCACGATGAGCGCCTATTAGACGCGCTCGCGCTTGTTCCTCGCGAACGGTTCGTTGACGAAGCGCTATCTCATAAAGCCTACGATAATATCCCATTACCGATTGGTCATGGGCAGACGATTTCACAGCCGTATATTGTCGCAAAAATGACCGCATTATTAGCGGTCAAACCCACAGATCATGTTTTGGAGATTGGGACAGGGTCTGGGTATCAAACTGCGGTACTGGCGCATCTTTGTGAGCATGTTTATTCAGTCGAAAGAGTCAAAAGCTTACAATGGACGGCGAAGCGTCGTTTTAAATTATTAGATTTACACAATATTTCAACTCGCCACGGTGATGGCTGGGAAGGTTGGCAATCTAAAGGTCCTTTTGATGGGATCATTGTGACAGCTGCACCTAGCGAAATACCGTCGTTGTTACTGAAACAGTTAAAAGATGGGGGACGATTAGTCCTGCCTGTTGGTGACAAAGATCAGGCTCTGAAATTGATTACCCGTCGTGGTAATGACTATCATACGAACGTGATTGAGAAAGTCCGTTTTGTTCCTCTGGTTGCCGGTGACTTGAGCTAATTACCTTTTGGGTTATCTTTTACTCATAGGGTATTTTGCTCAAACTGTTAAGTGATAATCTCAATTTGTTATACTTTTGATACATTTAACTTGTCCATTATTTTATATTTCTGCTTTAATAAGCGAAATATTTTAAGATACTAATATTCAATAAGCATACATTGCATTCTAACCCTTTAGTATCAGGTCAGACTTTTCTTCACGGGAGAAGAAATATGAAAATTGTTAGCCCAATAAACAGAATTCGATGGGCGGTTATCTTTTCATTTAGCGGTGCTTTATTAGCAGGATGCTCAACGCCTTATCATCCAGCAGCACCGATTTCGAGTGTGAATGATGGAGGTTCTAGCCAACAAACGGCGTCAAGAACTGTGCCGAACCCACCGACTAACACGGGAATGAGTACGGCGATGCCTTCAGATAGACCTAATTTATCGTCGAATAGTTCGATGGGTAATAGTGCGTCTAGACCTGTATCAACAAGTAGTGATGGCCGGATTGTTTACAACCGAGACTACGGTCAAATTCCGAAGGGAAGCTATAACGGTAATAACTATACCGTTCAGCGTGGAGATACTCTGTTCTATATCGCCTATATAACTGGTAATGATTTCCGTGAGTTAGCATCGAAAAATAACATTCCGGAACCATACAGCCTAAATGTAGGTCAGGTGATAAACATTGGTAATGCAAATGTGAGCTCGAGCACACAATTAGCATCAAATAGTCAACAGCGTCCGGTTGATCTTCAACCAACTAATGGGTATCCTGAAAATAGTAGCGGGCAGAATTCAGGTAAGATGTTGCCGAATAACAAGAAACCAACCTCTACGGTTTCTACGACAACAGCAAGCCCAACCACTACGACTGCAACAGCCACAACCGGAAGTAGCACAAATAATTCGTCAATTAAATGGCGTTGGCCAGCAGATGGGAAGATGATTGAAGGCTTCTCTGATGCTCAAGGCGGGAACAAAGGTGTCGATATTGCCGGTTCTCGTGGTCAATCTGTTATTGCCGCTGCTCCGGGTAAAGTCGTATATGCTGGCAATGCACTGCGTGGATATGGAAATCTCATAATAATAAAACATAACGATGACTACTTAAGTGCCTATGCACATAACGATACGTTACTTGTGCGTGACCAACAGGATGTTGCTGAGGGTCAGAAAATAGCCACAATGGGTAGCACCGGAACAAGTTCTGTTCGTTTGCATTTTGAAATTCGTTACAAGGGAAAATCAGTAAACCCGCTGCGTTATTTACCGCAGCGATAAACTGGGCGGGGTGTATTCGCATTCCGTCCTCATTATCTAGGGTCGGAGTCACTGATGAGCCAAAGTTCGCTGAAAGTTAACGAGTTGTATAATGACCTCGATGAAAATGCGATGGATGAAGCATTTGATGAGAGTCAATTTAAAGAAGAGGATCTAGCTTCAGAACTGGATGAAGAAACGGATTTACTCCAAAGCGCGAGTCAACGCGTTTTGGACGCAACCCAAATTTATCTCAGTGAAATTGGATTCTCTCCACTCCTCACAGCAGAGGAAGAGGTTTTCTATGCTCGCAGAGCCCTTCGGGGGGATGTGGCGTCGCGTCAGCGTATGATAGAAAGCAACCTGCGTTTAGTGGTAAAAATATCTCGCCGTTATAATAACCGAGGATTAGCCTTACTCGATCTGATCGAAGAAGGAAATCTCGGGTTGATTCGTGCCGTTGAAAAGTTTGACCCTGAAAAGGGCTTTCGTTTTTCAACGTATGCGACATGGTGGATCCGTCAAACGATTGAACGTGCCATCATGAACCAAACTCGAACAATCCGCCTTCCTATTCATATTGTCAAAGAGCTCAATATTTATCTTCGTACTGCCCGTGAACTTGCCCAAAAGCTAGATCATGAGCCAAGCCCTGAAGAAATTGCTGAGCGATTAGACAAGCCTGTAGAAGATGTCAGCCGAATGCTACGTTTAAATGAACGTATCACGTCCGTTGATACACCGATTGCAGGGGATTCAGAGAAGTCATTGTTGGAAGTCCTATCTGACGATAATGAGTCGGGACCTGAAAACACAATCCAAGATAACAACTTAAAAGAAAATATCGTTAAGTGGTTATATGAATTAAATCCGAAGCAGCGCGAAGTATTAGCACGTCGTTTTGGTTTATTGGGTTATGAAGCGGAAACTCTGGAAGAGGTTGGGCGCGAAATTGGGCTCACTCGTGAAAGAGTTCGTCAAATTCAGGTTGAAGGTTTAAGACGTCTTAAAGATATTTTGCAAGGTGAAGATTTAACGCTGGAAGCGTTATTCAATATGTAATCTGCTGTGTTTGAACTCAAAGCCCCTGTTGTCATTGATAACAGGGGGCTTTTCTTTTTAGCCGGCGGAATTAATCGGTATACCGCTGTGGAATTTAAAATCGTCATCTGGTGTTGAAATCAACTGCGCCTCAACTTCCCCGTAAAAACGTACACGCTCGGTAATATCTGTTTTGCTAATTGATTGAGCGAGTTGCAGATAGTCTTGGTAATGACGTGCTTCTGAGCGTAAAAGTGACGTATAAAAATTGGCAAGTTGCTCATCCAAATGAGGGGCTAACTTAGCAAACCGTTCACAGGATCGTGCTTCAATATAAGCACCAATAATTAATTTATCGACCAGCGTTTTTGGGTCATGTGGATCTAAATGACTAAATAATCCTTTAGCATAGCGCCCTGCGGTGATCCCATCATACGTAATACCCCGTTGATGCAGTATTTCCAATACTTGATAGAAATGGTGCAGCTCTTCTTTGATTAACAACACCATTTTATCAATGAGATCTTGGCTATAAGGTGACTGCTTTTTGGCTAAAATTTGTTTAGAAATTTGATTCTTGTTTTTCAATGTATGCACATCACCAATCCGATCATAGGCGAAGGCTTCATAGGGTTTGAACCATTCTAAAAGGATAGCTGCGCTTTCTTTATCAACGGCATATTTGCGAATTAAAAACATGGCGCTTTGCGCGGCTTTTAATTCACACAATAAATGGTCCTTCAAAATAATGGGCAAATTTTCAGGCTGACTCGCTTTGTAGATCCATTCATCAGGCGTTTCACACTGTAAAAATTGCTTAATTGGCGCTAATAATTCAGCGTACTCATCCATGTTAGTTATCCATTTCCTTTAAACGATATAACCAGTCAAGGGCTTGGCGTGGGGTGAGTTTATCGGGGTCAATGTCTTCTAAAGCGGCTAATACGGGAGACGGTTCTTCTTCTACTGCACCTAAGAAGCTTAGCTGAGCGCTATCTACATGGCTGGCATTGGCATTATTGGAGATAACTTCTAACTCTTTGAGTTTTTGCTTAGCGCGTTTAATCACTTCTTTCGGTACACCTGCTAGAGAAGCAACGGCTAAGCCATAACTTTTGCTTGCTGCGCCATCTTGGACATTATGCATGAAGGCAATGGTATCACCGTGCTCCATGGCATCGAGGTGAATATTAACCGCACCTTCCAGTTTTTCCGGCAGGGTAGTTAATTCAAAATAGTGGGTGGCAAACAGGGTCATTGCCTTGATACGGTTGACTAAATTTTCTGCACAAGCCCACGCTAATGAAAGCCCATCATAGGTTGAGGTACCTCGACCAATTTCATCCATCAGAACTAAACTGTGTTCAGTCGCATTATGTAAAATATTCGCTGTTTCTGTCATTTCTACCATAAAGGTTGAACGTCCAGAAGCAAGGTCATCAGAGGCGCCCACACGCGTAAAAATACGGTCAACCGGACCAATCACCGCTTTACTCGCAGGAACAAAACTACCAATGTAAGCCAGCAAAGTGATCAACGCAGTTTGGCGCATGTAGGTGCTTTTACCGCCCATATTGGGGCCTGTAATGATCAGCAAGCGGCGCTGTGGAGAAAGGGATAGCGGGTTAGAAATAAATGGCTCACTAAGTACTTGTTCAACAACAGGATGTCGACCTTCAGTAATCTGAATACCGGGTTTGTCCGTCAATTGAGGGCAGGCATAGCCCAGAGTGTCCGCTCGTTCAGCCAAAGTGGAGAGAACGTCCAGTTCAGCCAGAGCTTCTGCACTGGTTTGTAATGCGGCTAAATGAGGCAGTAGTCTATCAAACAGTTCATCATACAGGGCTTTTTCGATAGCCAGTGCTTTGCCTTTTGATGTTAGAACCTTATCTTCATACTCTTTCAATTCAGGGATAATATAGCGTTCTGCATTTTTCAATGTTTGGCGGCGTACATAATGAATTGGGGTGAGATGGCTTTGCCCACGACTCACTTGAATGTAGTAACCATGTACTGCGTTATAGCCCACTTTTAGGGTATCGATACCCAGTTTTTCACGTTCACGAATCTCTAAGCGGTCAAGATAATCTGTTGCGCCATCAGCTAATGCTCGCCATTCATCGAGTTCACTGTTATAGCCAGTCGCAATAACACCACCATCACGGACTAATACTGGAGGAGCGTCGACAATCGCCTTTTCTAGCAGGTCTTGTAACTCATCGAATCGACCAATCCGTTGGGTTAACGTATTCAGGTAACCACAGTCTGATTGTGCCAGAATTTGGTGAATATCCTGATATTGCTGGAACGCATGGCGCATACGTGTTAAGTCACGAGGGCGAGCGGAACGTAAAGCGAGTCGAGCAAGGACTCGTTCCAGATCACCAATTTGACGTAAGAATGGTTGCAGCTCAATGCCATATTGTTGCAAGGCACCAATGGCTTGCTGGCGGTTGGTTAACACGGTGAGATTACGCAGTGGGGTATGAAGCCAGCGTTTTAGCATACGGCTGCCCATTGGTGTCACACATTTATCCAAAATGGCGGCGAGTGTGTTTTCTGTTCCACCTGCAAGGTTTTGAGTTAACTCTAAGTTTCGGCGTGTTGCTGCATCTAAAATAACATTATCTTGTTGTTTTTCCATAATAATGCTACGAATGTGCGGGAGTGCTGTTCGTTGAGTATCTTTAACATATTGCAGTAAGCAACCCGCTGCACGTAAAGCTTTATGGGCATTTTCAACGCCGAATCCGACCAAATCTTTGGTGCCAAATTGCAGGTTTAATTGCTGTTTTGCCGTGTCTAATTCATATTCCCAAAGCGGTCGACGGCGTAATCCTTTATTCAATTCAATCAAGGACATGCTGGCAAAGTCTTCAGGATAGAGTAATTCCGCAGGACGAGTACGCTGAAGCTCAGCTTTTAATGACTCATCATCATCGATTTCGCTGATAATAAAACGACCTGATGCGATATCTAAGGTGGCGAAACCATAACCTTGGGATTCTTGCCAAACTGCCGCTAATAAGTTGTCTTGGCGTTCATTCAATAACGCTTCGTCAGTGATGGTGCCAGGGGTTACGATCCGCACGACTTGGCGCTCTACAGGACCTTTGCTGGTGGCAGGATCGCCAATTTGTTCACAAATTGCGACAGATTCCCCCATTTGCACCAATCGAGCTAAGTAGTTTTCTGCTGCATGGTGAGGGACACCCGCCATTGGAATTGGCTGCCCCGCAGATTGACCGCGTTTGGTAAGAGAAATATCCAATAATTGAGACGCTTTTTTAGCATCATCAAAGAAGAGTTCGTAGAAATCTCCCATACGATAAAACAGTAAAATATCGGGATGTTGCGCTTTGAGTTTTAAGTACTGTTGCATCATCGGCGTATGAGATTCGAAACTTTGGTTTTCTGTCATGTTTTTAACTTGTTGAATATTGAATGTATTTATGGGCTTCTGACTTTCGGTGCCAACGTCATTTTATCTTGTTGTTATAGTGGACGCGCGAAGAGTCGAAAGGTGCATTTGCGCCCATCATAGTAGCCCAGTTAAGGTAAAACTTGTACTAATGGGAACGAAAAAATGGTCAAAAGTTTGAAAAAGAAATGAAATGGTTAAATCTCTAAGATTTAACATTCAACATTTTTAATGCTAACGCTATCCATGCATTTGCTCTACGGCTAGGATGCGCACCTTTTAAGGTAGATAAGGCAAGCTCATAAGCCAACACTGGCTCCGTAACGGGAATAATGGACAGCCCATCAATGTGATTTTTTTGCCACATACTTTCAGGAAGTAATGTAACCCCGACCCCAGCCCGTACCATCGCCATAACAAGGTCTAAATGCCCGCTACGCCCAGCAATCATCGGTTTTTTACCATGAATACCACAAGCACTCGTCACCAATTCATTGATGCGATAGCTATCTTGGAAAAAGATAAATGGCTCATTCAGAATTTCTGCAAATTTAACGATATTTTTAGAGGCTAATGGATGCTTATCATTAACGAGTAGCATTAAACGGTCAGTTGCGAATCGGTATAAATTAAATTGTTGTTCATCAAATGGAGACATGATCGCTGCGGTTTCAACATCTCCTCTGAGCATAGCATCCATCATGTGGTTAGAGCTTAATTCAATGATTTGTAATTCAACTTGTGGGAATTTTTGGCTAAATTCCATGATGATGTCGGCAAAGTAGGTTGAAGCGATAACAGGGGGTAAGCCAACTTTTAACACCCCAGAGAGGGGATCTGACCTGTTTTTTAATGCATCGTTCATCCTGTCAAACTGCTCCAGTATTTGCCGTGCATGGTTGAATAAAATCTCGCCTTCATCTGTCATTTTTACCCCGTCAGTTTCTCGGATTAACAACGTGTATTCGAGCTCTTGTTCTAACTTTTGAATACTACGGCTGATAGCGGGTTGAGTGACGCACAATTTATCTGCTGCACGACTAAAGTTGTTTTGCTGAACAACTTCAACAAAATAGCGTAATCCTCGAATCTCCATCCTAACCTCTATGATATTTTGTTATAGCGATGATGATTATAAATAATTTCCGTTAATGCAATATTCGAGCTAGTAATAATACAAAGTTGAATAATCAGCCATCATTATTGTTGGGAATGAAACAATGAAAACAGTTATCGAATATGTTCTTGATCGCCTGCATATGCTGGGTATTAACGAGGTCTTTGGTGTCGCGGGTGATTATGCTTTCCCTATCGAAGATGCGGTCTGTGAAAATAAAACGTTGCGTTGGATAGGAAATTGTAATGAGTTAAATGCGGCTTATGCCGCAGATGGCTATGCAAGAATTAAAGGAATCGCTGCACTTTCAACAACTTTTGGGGTGGGGGAACTTAGTGCTTTGAATGGCTTAGCGGGTTCGTATGCGGAGCATCTACCCGTCTTCCATTTGGTTGGTATGCCAGCCAGTGGTGTACAAAAAAGCCATCGTCTTGTTCACCATACATTGGGGGATGGTGATTTTGATGTGTTCTATAAAATGAGTCAGCACTTAAGTTGTGCTCATGGGATCTTAACGCCAGAAAATTGCATTGATGAAACAGAACGATTAATTGCAGCGGCACTAAAAGAACGTCGACCAGTCTATATGGGGTTCCCATCCGATTATGCGGTAATGCCGGTTATGACTAAAAGTCAGCATGAAAAGCGTATTCCGCTAAAAAGTGATGACCAATCCTTAAAGGCGGCGGTGAATGCGATTTTGGATAAACTGAGTGTCAGTCAAAAAGCGTGTATTATTCCGGGGATCCTCTCTGCTCGTTTAGGGTGTTCGGATAATGTGCAGGCAATTATTGATAAGACGGGACTACCTTATGCCACCATGTTTATGGATAAGGGGATTGTTAGTGAATCTAACCCGACTTACATGGGGATATATAACGGCAAGTTAATGAATGCGCAAGTTGGGGAGTTCGTGGAGAGTTGCGACTGTATTTTAGGTATTGGTGCAGTATTGACTGATTTTAATTCGGGAAGTTTTACGGCATCGATCTCCCCTGAACAGCGTATTAATATTTTAGCGGATCATGTGAAAGTGGGTTCAGCTATTTATCCGAATGTCGTCATGAAAGAGGTGTTAGAAAAACTGCAAATATTAGCGCCTTCATTACAGCATAAAGGTATTAAGGCGCAAGGATTAGGCGAGCCAAGAAAAGAGGCTAATGGACAAATTACAGCACAATATTTGTATCCTCGTTTAGAGCAGATGTTTAAAGCGCAGGATATTATTGTTGCGGAGACCGGCACGGCTTCCATGGGGCTTGGTTTTGCGCTATTACCTAAAGATGCCCAATTTCATAATCAAACATTATGGGGCTCTATTGGTTGGGCAACACCAGCGGCTTTTGGTGCTGCGATTGCGGCGCCAAACACACGTGTGATTTTAGTGACGGGGGAAGGCTCTCATCAGTTAACAGCACAAGAAATTAGCCAATTTGCGCGCTTTGGTTTAAAGCCGATTGTGCTTGTGTTGAATAATGATGGCTACCTTATTGAGCGGTTATTATGTAAAGAGCCGGAGGCCTATTATAACGATTTACCTCAGTGGAATTATGCGCAACTTCCTGCTGCATTAGGCTGTGATGATTGGTTTTGCCAAACAGTAACGACTTGCGACGAGCTAGATGCCGCCATTAAACAGGCTGAAATAACAGACTCAGCTGCGTATATTGAGATTGTGATGGACCGCTATGCGGCTTCCGATTTGGCTAAAAAACTCGGTAAATCTGTAGCATCGTTATATTCATTCTGATGCTAGGGATAAGCTTGTATTTGTTGCTATTTTTAGCTCTAGTTTTAAAAAATTAACATTGCACAAATAAAAGCAATATTTGTTCAATTCAGCATGATATTAAATTTGATCTTCTTCATGGCATTCTTTATTTTAATAGATAGATATCATTTTTTACTAATAGATAAATAACGCTTCTTTTGATGATTATCAATATTGGATTTTCTAAAAGTGGAAGTGTTAATTAATAGTCATTTATTTAAATAAAGGTGAATTTGATGAATAAATTAAAAGTAGCACTGGTTAGCTTGATGTTTTTAAGTCCATTTGCGATGAGTGCAACTGAAATTAATTATGTTCAATCTATGGAAATGAAATTAGTGGGTAACATTAATATTGTCATGAATGCAGCGACAACAACGGATTATGTGAATGCGGTGTCACAAAAAGCAGATGAAGCTGGAGCAAAGTATTTCATCATAACGTCAGTTAATACTGAAGGTGAAGGCAACGATATCTCAATCAATGCTAGCTTATATAATAAATAGTCTATATTTATATTTTATGCGTTGTGATCCCCTGCACTTAAGTCAGCGTTAAGTGCAGTTTTTTTATGTATCTCTATCCTAACCAGCAGTTTTCCATCATATTGAATCAACTCGCAGAGACCTCAAATTTCATATTTATTTGTGCTAAGATTTTAGCCAGAGATATCGCTTATTGATTGGTTTGGAAAGGCTCCTCATTTTATGTCTGAAGTTTTAACTCATTGGTTAATGGAATATGGTTATTGGGCTGTATTTCTTGGTGCAATGCTTGAAGGTGAAACGGCTGCCTTTTTATCAGGGGTTGCTGCCCATAATCAATTACTTTCTTATCCTTTGACGATGTTATTTGCTGCTCTGGGCGGTGTGTTTAGCGATAACGTACTTTTTTTCGTTGGGCGCTATGCGGGAGCGAAAGTTTTACCTAAATTTCAAAAGCATCAACATAAAATCGTGCGGGTGCAGCAATTGATACAGCGTCATGAAAATTGGATTATTATTGGAATTCGATTTGCTTATGGCATGAGAACCATCGGCCCCATTATTATTGGTGCTAGCAAAGTGAATCCGCTGAGATTTTTTGTGTTAAATATTTTTGGCGGTGCAATTTGGGGATGCCTGATTGTTTCTATTGGGTACTTTGTGAGCTCACTTGTATTGTCACTTCCATTCCATCCTCACTTTTCTTGGTTGGTTATTGCTGTGTTAGTCATCGTGGGTATTTGGTGGATTCGACGAAACAAACGGTAAGTATCAATAATGATAAGCCACCAAGTGATGGCGGCGAGTAGCGATATTTAAGCGGTGTGAGCCTTTGGTATTCCCGTGCGAATGATTTCCCCCATTTTTTTAAGTAATTCTGATGCTTCATACTTGTCAGTCATAATTTCTATATAGGCGGCAGTGTCTATTCTTTCGAGTGTATTAAGAACGCGATCGAGCTCTTCACAGGTTGTCACTGTTTGGCAATACCAATTTTTGCATCCAAGGGTCGCAGGGAGTTGCGCATAATTCCATGGATGTACGTCGTTATAATAAGCTTCAGGCTGATGGCAGAAAAGACGTTCAATAAGGTAACCATCATTATTGAGAACAAAGATCAGCGGCTTAAGTCCCCAACGTGCAAATTGGCTAATTTCTTGAGCCGTTAATTGGTGTGAGCCTTCTCCGGTCGCGAGAATGACTCGACGATGGGGGGCTGCAAGGGCTGCGCCTAATGCGGCAGGTGTCGCCCAACCAATAGAGCCCCATAAGGATTGGGTTTGAAATGAAACCTCTTTAGGAAGAAGTGCAAAGCCTAATCCCATTGAGAATGTACCGGTATCTGCAAACACAATGTCATTTTGCTTTATAAATTTTTCAAATCGTGGATATAAATAACTACTCGTTATTTTGCCTTCATTGTTGGGGATGGGGTTTCCTAAACCATGTGCTTTTATTGATGTGCTGGGAATAAATGTCAAAATATCTTTGAGTTCATTCAAAAGCTCATAAATATAAACTTGAGTATAAACAATAGAATCAATCACCACGTGATCGTCCATAATTTGAATCAGATTGTCAGGGAGAATATTGGCGCTGAAGCATCCTGTATTTACATCACTCATTGCTGCACCAATATTTAAAATGCAGTCACAGTTTTCAATAAAATCAGCGACTGCTAAATTCATTAAATGTCCGGAATACATTCCCATATATTGAGGGTCTGTCTCATTTAAGACGCCTTTATCCATAAACATGGTGGCATAGGGTAGATGAGTTGATTTGATGATAGCTTCGGTTTCTTTGACTAAATCAAACCGCGAAATGAGGGAACCAATTAATGCACAAGCTGATTCGCTATTTTGAAGTTTATGGGCAATTAAGCTAATGACTTTTTTCAATGTATCAGGTCGGCTGGTCGGTAGCACCAATGGTTTTGCTTTCGATATGGTAATACGTTGAACGGCATAATCAGCGGGAATACCAATATAGACAGGGCGTCTTTGTGATAGGGCGTGGGTAATTAAGCGATTCATTTCGCTAACACAATTTTCAGGCGTGAGTATTGCGTGAGCACAAGCGAAAGATTGAGCCGCTTTGTAAAATACGTCAAAGTCACCATCACCTAAAGTGTGATGCATAATGCGTTGATTTTTTTGAATATGGCTAGATGGCATGCCCACTAAATGAAAAATTGGTAATCTCTCTGCATACGCACCAGCAATGCCATTTAAGGCGCTAAGTTCTCCGACTGCGAACGTGCTGGCGAGGGCGGCAACCCCCTTTAAACGCGCATAACCATCTGCGGCATAGGCCGCATTAAGCTCGTTGCAGTTTCCTACCCAACGTAAGTTTGGATTAGCGCAAACAGCGTCATTAATTGGGAAAGCATAATCACCTGCAACGCCAAAAATGTCATTGATGCCTAAATCCTGTAATCGGGATAAAACATGCTCAATCACGGTTTGGGTCATGTAATCTCTCCATCTTGATATAAAAACAACCAATAATTATTGGTTTTGTTTTAATTTTCAGATAATTATTTAAATAACGTATATAGATAATAGTAGTAGGAATGCTAGATAAAGGCGTATTTTTTTTATTAGAAGGGTAATAAAAAGAGTGATTGAGATGAAAATTGGACGAAAAAGATGAAAAGAGGAGTAAGATAAGCATTCAAAAGAATAAATCTAACCTTTTGAATGCGATAGCGAATGAGTAATAATTAACGTTGGGCAGCAGTGACCATCACTTCAACGAGAACTTGTTCTCGTGCCATATTAGCTTCAACGGCAGCGCGAGCAGGGCTAAATTCAGCGGGCATCCATGCTTCCCAAACAGTATTGAAGTCAGCAAAATCGCGTTTCATATCTTTAATCCACACCTGTGCAGATAAAATACGTGTTTTGTCACTGTTACTGGCTGCAAGCAATGCATCAATTTTATTTAATACGTCTTGAGTTTGCGTTGTAATATCTCCGATTAAATCAGTAGGGACCTGTCCTGATAAGTAAACTAAGCCAGCATATTCAACGCTATCCGCTAAGCGGGGTTTTGGGTTATTCCGTTTAATTGGCATCAATTACCTCGTTAATCCTTCTAGTGAAATTGGAGAACTCTGCTGAGTAATGAGCTGAGTTAATATCTCTGCGCTACCCGCTGCTAATGTAAAACCTAAACTGCCATGACCCACATTGAGCCATAAATTGCTGTGTGTTGTCTTGCCTAACATAGGGGGTCCCTTGGGTGTTGACGGACGTAAACCGCACCATGTTTCTGCTTCATCGATTTTAGGTAAATTCGGGAATGTTTTTTTAATAATGTTTTTTAATGCAGAAATTCTGTTTTCCCGTAATCCATATTTGTCATAACCAATATCTACCATTGCCGCGATACGCAATTGATCATGCAGTTTGGCGTAAACAATTTTATTGCCGTAGTCGGTAACACTAATTTTAGGAACGATATGTGTCATGTGTGGATATTCCACACTGAGGCTGTAACCTTTTAAACCTAAAATGGGTACATCGATACCGAGTGGTTTTAATAGCTCTCGACTTCCGTTACCCGCACAAATCACAACATCATCGGCTTGAATGGTGCCTTGAGACGTCTCTACACCAGTAATGGCATTGCCAAGCTTAATAAAGGATTTTACTGAATGCTCGAGGCATAATTTAAATTGTGGTTGTGTTGTTAAGTACGCCAGAATATTTTTGCAGAATAAATAACAATCTGCGGTTTCATCATTTGGTGCGTAGATAGCACCAACTAATTGTGATTGGATATTTTTCAATGCAGGTTCTAGTTGAACAATTTCTTGTGCACTGAGTACTTTTTGGAATTCTTTATCTACGGTTTCACTGGCTTTTTTAAAGCTAGATTGATCTCGATGGATAATTAATTTCCCTGATTTCTCCCAAGCAAAATCAGAAATATCGCCACTTGTTCGCCAAGTATTCATTACATTTTGGCTTAAGAGTGATAATCGTAATAAATGGGCGCCATTGATTTTATTGGTTGTGCGGTTGCAAGCTAATGTGAATTGAGTCATCCAAGCAAGCTGATGTAAGGTAAAATCGATTCTTAAATTTAATGGGGAATCACTTTTACCCATCCAGCGTAAACCTTGTAAGGGAACGCCAGCATCCGCTAATGGTGAAACATAGCGATAACTTAATTGACCACCGTTAGCAAAACTTGTTTCCATGCCCACATCAGAATCGGATTCAATGAGTGTGACGGTTTGACCTGCTTTAATTAAAGCATATGCGGTACTTAATCCAATCACCCCTGCACCGATCACTACCACATGTTTAGTCATAATATTCCGCAACCAATAATAACTTAGGAGTTATCATTTAACGGCGAATAGTCAGACTAAACAATTGAGTTTTCATCACCAGAGTATAACTTTTGGTTAACTACTGCGTTGCGTTTTTTTAGTATTAGCGACAAGGTGTTTACATAATTTTGGGCGGCTTTGGTCAGTGGTCTGTCAGCACGATGGAAGACTGATACAGCGAGGTGTAAATGCTCTTTGAGTGGATAAATCATGGATTCAGGTAAGGTATGTTCCGCGGAAAAAATATCGGTAATACTGCAACCTAATCCTGCACGCACAAACTCTGCAGCCATATGATAAGTATGCACACTGATATTCGATTCCTCGAACTCATGTACCTGTTGTAGCAGTTGAGACAATGAGTCTGATCCTGGGTGGATCCAACGGTTTTGATCGATATCCATTAATGATACGGGGGAAGATATGGGTGGCTGACTGTCAACATATACGAGTGGAATGTCGGCGACGGGAAGGACAGTGATCCCGCCTTCGATCGCTAAATTAAACGCGATACCAATATCCAGATCTTGCTGGGTTAATAATTGCAAAATATCGGTAGTGTGATGCGTGCCAATAGTGAGTTTGATATTCGGATGTTTTTTAATAAAAAGGGCGGTGACTTCGGGAACTAAGTTAAGACCCAGACTTGGTAAGCACCCAATCGCTAATTTACCTTGTGGATTTCGTGATAAATTTTGTGCCAAAATTCTGAGTCTATCTAAATTCTGATAAACCTCCTTGGCTTCCTCAAATAATAAATTAGCTTCATCTGTTGGAATTAATTTCCCTCGAATCCGTTGAAATAAAACCAATCCAAGCTGTTGTTCCGCATGTTTAAGGGCTTTACTCGCCGCAGGTTGGGAAATATGGAGAACTTCAGCGGCACGTGTCAGTGAGCCACAAGTCATAACAGCATAGAAAATATCAAGGTGCCTTAATTTCATTATTGGTAACCTAAGCAATATATTGCATTTTTTCTTATTTTACAGAAAAGCCGGGAGAGGATCCGATATCGGAGTCACTTACTCGAAAGGAAAAAAGGATTCAAAGCGAATAAAACGAGAAAATATCTAAAGTGACAATGCCAGCTCATATACATTTAGTTATGAACTGGCATACAGTATCGAGAATTAACCGATGGATGCACCTAATTCAATAAACAGCTTAATTACGATACTGTTGGTGATATCCACAAGAAATGCTCCGACCATTGGAACAACGAGGAAAGCTTTATGGGATGGGCTAAATGCGCGGGTAACAGTTTGCATGTTGGCAATCGCTGTTGGCGTTGCACCCATTCCAAATCCACAGTGACCTGCACTGATGACGACGGCATCATAGTCACTTCCCATCATTTTGAAGGTCACAAAGCAGGCAAATAGCACCATAACTACCGTTTGTACGGCAATGATGATTAATACCGGACCTGCCATACTCGCTAATTGACCAAATTTTAATGACATCAGGGCAATAGCAAGGAACAGTGAGAGTGCCACGCTACCTAATACATCAACAGTAGGTTCGAAAACTTCGTGCTTAAATACGTGAGTTAAGACGTTACGAATAATAATACCTACAAACAGACACCAGACGAATGTAGGGAGGTGCATTGGTGTATCTTTGGCTAATTCACTGATGTAACTACCGGCAACGATACAAATGATCAGCATTGAAATGGTTTCAATGATGTTGTTGGCGTTGATCTTTCTTTTCACTGACGGCTGCTCGAATGCTTCGAGAATTGTCTCTTTTTCTTGCTCTGTCGCTTTAGGAATAGTGACTTTTTTCAGTAAGTGACGAGCGACAGGTCCACCAATGAGTCCACCCAGTACAAGCCCCATTGTGGCACATGCCATAGCAAGCTCAACAGCACCTGTTACACCGTATTTATCGGCAAGGATCGGTCCCCAAGCACCTGCGTTACCATGACCACCGGTTAAGGTAACTGAGCCCGCTATCAAACCAATAAATGGACTTTCATTTAGCATGACAGCCATGCCCATACCGACCATGTTTTGAATCACAATTAAGATTGTTACAGCGAGAGTTAAAATAACGAGTGGTTTTCCACCTTTTATTAATCGGGAAAAGTCTGAGCTCAAACCAATTGATGAGAAAAAAGCAATCATTAATGTGCTTTGTAATGACGTATCGAATGAGAAGGTATAGCCAGCGGCTTTATCAACAATTAATAAAACAATCGCAACAATAAATCCGCCAACAACGGCATCCGGAATATGGTTTTTCTGTAGAAAAGGGCTGATTTTAACCACGATCATCCCAATAAGAAGCGCTAAGCACGCAAATAATAACGTATAACTGGCATCTAAGATCATTATTTTACCTCATATGAGTTTACCAGAGTGTTTACTTTTGCAATTTAACATTGGTGTTAAATTAAATTACTTTGCTTAACTTTTGTTTAACAATGAGTTTTGTTTGGGGTGCTATAACTTTTAGTTAATTAAATTGTTTAAAAAAAACGCATTTATTGATTGATTTAATTTATTACCAGAATGTTATTCAATTATATAAACCGTTATGAATAATCTAATTCATTGATTTTAATTTAAATTTTAAATTTCCCCATCAGATGGGAAACTCATCGAGTTTTTGACGTGTTTCTAGGGCGTAGAAATGAGGCGTTGAGTGGGTTAATTGTTAGAAGTGTGATGAGTGGCATAAAGCCGTTATTTTGTTAATGTTTGTTAAGTCATTGCCATATGACTCACGTTTTAGATGCTTCTAGGGAAGGTTTCATTTACTTTTTCTTTATTAAAGAGCAGATGAAATGAATATAAATGCCAATATTCTTAGGTCTCTTTCGTGATTTATATGGATTAAATCTTAATAGGTAGTTTTTATTCCTATTTTATTTCTATCATCGAAACAAGATGTTATTTTAACCTATTGTATTATATTGAAATTTAAAATTATTTGAGCGATTTAAAAGTGGAGAAGCATCTCTGGTGTAAATGTTTTTCATTGAGGGATTCGTTATGATAGGAACTGATCCAGATATCTTAATTAGGGTATTTAAAATGAAGAAAACCATTCGCCAAGTTACTTTTGATTTATTACGTCAGTTGGACATTACCACTATTTTTGGGAACCCAGGCTCGACAGAAGAGACATTTTTAAAAGATTTTCCGAGTGATTTTCGTTATATCCAGACATTACATGAAGCTTCGGCGGTTGCTGCTGCGGATGGCTATGCCCAAGGTATGCGTAAAGTGGCGATGGTCAACTTACATACCTCCGCTGGGCTCAGTAATGGTATGAGTAACATCCTGACTGCCTACATGAATCGCACTCCACTGATTATTACTGCCGGAAACCAAACCCGTGAAATGTTATTAATGGAGCCGTGGTTAACCAATATTGAGCCTGAAACGCTACCCAAGCCTTGGGTCAAATGGAGTTATCAACCGGCTCGTGCAGAGGATGTACCTGCGGCATTTATGCGGGCGTATGCGATGGCTCTCCAGCCGCCAGCAGGACCTGTTTTCCTTTCTATTCCGCTGGATGATTGGGACAAGCCTGCGATTGCTCAAGAAGCCGTTGTACGTGAAGTTTCACAGCGGATTGGTTATGATCCCGCTCGCTTACAAGCCTTTGCGGATGCGCTTAGCTCGGCGAAAAATCCGGTACTGATCTATGGTTCTGCAATTGCTCGAGGTGAGGGTTGGGATGCTGGAATCGCATTAGCTGAAAAGCTCAATATTCCTGTGTGGGCGGCTCCGGCTTCTGAACGTCCACCATTCCCTGAAACGCATCCTCTGTATGCCGGAGGACTGCCTTTTGCGATGGGTCCATTATCCGATAAGCTGAAAGGACACGACTTGGCGTTAATTATTGGTGCGCCGGTATTTCGTTATTATCCTTATGTGGCAGGAAGTTATCTTCCTGATGGCATGCGTTTATTGCATATTACTGACGATCCTATTGAGGTAGGAAGAGCGCCTGTTGGGGATAGTTTACTCAGTGATGCAGTATTGGCAATTGAAGGGTTAACACAGCGTGTGAAAGCGCGACCTGCGCCAAAAAATAGCGTGGAAAAGCAATCACATGGTATGGCTCCACACCCAGCCGCGCCGGAAGTAAAAGGTGATTCTACTGTTTTGAGTGCAGCACAGCTGTTTAAAGCGCTGAGAGAAGTTTCTCCGAAAGAGACGATTCTAGTTGAAGAGTCGCCTTCCAATCTTGGCGAGCTCCATCGTGAATGGCCGATTGAATCGCCGGATTCTTTCTATACCTTTGCCAGCGGTTCGCTAGGGTGGAATTTACCTGCGAGCGTGGGAATTGCATTAGCGGAAAAAGACAGTGGACGCCATCGTCCGGTGATGTCAATTATAGGTGATGGTTCGATGCAATATTCTATTCAAGGGTTATGGAGCGCCGCTCAACACAATTTACCGATTGTATTTGTAATCCCGCGAAATAGCGAATATGCGATTTTAAAATCATTTGCCGTGTTAGAAGAAACGCCGGGGGTTCCGGGTCTGGATATTCCAAACTTAGACATTGTGGCGTTAGGTAAAGGTTATGGTTGTACCGCGCTAAAAGCCACAACGATTGATGAGGTAAAAGCGGCTTGCCGTGACGCATTTAACCGCCAAGGACCTACCGTGATTGAAGTGCCTATCCTGCCTCAAATTCCACCGTTGATTTAAAATAAGGTGAAGATTGAATCATAACCTTTAACGTGAAATCCCCTAATATTGAGAGAATTAGGGGATTTTTTTATTAAACTTAGTGCTTCACGAGGGTGGAGAAGTAATACACTAAGGGGACTGCGAGAATCCATAGGCTGATTGGAATTTCACGCCACTTGCCTGCTACGGCTTTAATTAAGATATAGAACAGTAGCCCGCCAGCAATACCTGTACCGAAACTGTTTGCGATGAGCGTAATCATCACCATCATGAGTACTGGTAGGCCGTCAGTAAAGTTACCTAAATCAACTTTGCGTAATCCGCTAAACATATTTAAGCCGATTAAGATTAACGCGGGTGCGGTTGCTTGCGCTGGGATCATTAAAGCAATTGGCGTAAACAGCAACATCAGAAGGAACATAAATGCTGCCGCCAATGCGGTCATCCCTGTTTTTCCTCCCGCTTCAGCCGCGGCGGAAGATTCAATTAAAGCCGTTGCCGCAGGAATACCGACTAAAGGACCTAATGCCGCCGCAATGGAGTCCACAATAAAGGGTCGATTGATATTCGGCATATTACCTTCTTTATCCAGTAATCCAGCCTCGCCACCCACCGCTAATGTCGTACCCATGGTGGAGAAAAATTCAGCTGCAAAAAAGACGAACAAGAACGGTAAGAACGCGATATTGAGTGCGCCGATTAAATCCACTTGTCCCAAAACAGGGGCAATTGAGTGGGGCACGCCGATAAAACTTTCTGGTAATTTAGTGACGCCGAAAGGAATCCCTAGCAAAGTGGCGAATAAAATTGCCCATAAAATCCCTCCCGGAATACGGCGAGATTGCAGTGCAATCGCGACAAAGAAACCGGCAAGTGCGACTAAGGCGCCCGGAGAGAGAAAGTCGCCAAGCATTAACGCATTCGTTTTTGGGTTAGCGAGGACTAAGCCTGCGTTACGAAAACCCAGTATCGCCACGAACAAGCCAATCGAGGCAGTTAAACCGAGCTTGATAGACTGTGGAACTGAACGGGTAACCACTTCACGTAAACCGAATTTGGTTAACAGGAAAAATAAAATCCCAGACCAACACGCGATACCTAAACCGATTTGCCAATCAATCCCTTCGCTGCCTGCGAGAGTGACCCCGACTAAAACGGAGCCGCCAATGCCGGGACCCACAATAAATGGTAGATTGCCATAAAATGCCATTAAGAGGCTGGCTAATACAAATACGATGATAGTGCCAGTGGTCGCCGCGCCTTTATCCATTCCGCCTGCGGCTAATAATCCCGGAATAACCACAAGTAAATAGGCTGCTGCAAGGAACCCAGTGATTCCAGCTAGGCATTCTGTTCTGATTGAACTACCTCGTTCACGCAGTGCAAAACGTCTTTCTAACCAACTCCCTGATGTTGGCTGATGACGAGAATTGTTAGCCATTAATTGGCGCTCCTATCATTATTTTTTATATGGTGAGTATGTTCATGACGTTCTAAGACGGCATTGACAATTTGGCGGGTGGTACCGCAAGTTAATCCTAAATCAGTTAAATGAGGACCTGCATTACATGCAAGGCAGGTGCCTTCAATCGCTTTGAACACGCGATACGGTGGTTCCCAATCGGCGATTTGGCTACTTAATTCTCTCAGTTGGCGAAATTGGGCAGCAAGCTCAGGCGCTGGTAATTCAGATAGCATGCCCGCAATTGGCATGGCGACATGGGCTAGGACTTTACCATCTTGGACTAATGCCATACCGCCGCCACTTTCAATCAGTAAGTTGGCTGCCATTGCCATATCGTTTGCATCCCGCCCGAGTATCACAAGGTTATGGGAATCATGAGAGTAGCTGGTGGCAATGGCGCCGCGTAATTCACCCCATCCTTTTAACAAGGCAACTTGAGGTTTGGCATCATGGCGACCATGACGGTGTTGTACGCGGATTAAACTAAATTCGTCAGGGAGTTGTACTATGCCATCTTTCACCTGTACATCCACTTCCCCCCATTGGGTAAAGCGAGCACCACTAATATGGCGTAATCGCGCTGTGCCATTTCGTAAATCAGTGAGTTGAAGTTGGCAATCTTGTGCGGAGATTGGCGCTAAGTGCATGGTGTCGCGTGGTGGCAAAATCGTATTTTCGGGTGCGATTGGGCGGGTAAGTTGCCCATTTTCTGCCACTTTTTTACCGTCAACGTACACTTTCTGAGCGTTTAAAGTTTCCAGTGAATTTAACACAACTAAATTTGCTCGACGACCAGCGGCAATCAGACCAAGGTCATTGCGTTGCAAGCGAATGGCGCCATTGAGCGTCGCAAAGCGCAAGACATCTGTGGCTTGCAGTCCGTGTTCAATCAGCAAATTCAGTAGGGCTATCACGCCCCCTTTTTCAATCAACATATCCGGTGGTACATCATCGGTACACACGGTAATTTGTGATGATAGATGGGGAAGTGTTTGTAAGGCCGCGACAATTTCAGGTAATAAATAAGGGTGAGAACCTCGAATTTCGAGCGTCAGCCCTGCACGTAGTTTTTCGAGAGCATCTTCAGCAGAGGTAAGTTCGTGATCTGATGTTACGCCAGCGGCAAGGTAAGCTTGTAAATCAGCGCCTTTTAATCCACGCGCATGACCTTCAATGATTTTTCCTGAATTTAATCCGGCATCGAGGATTTCTTCCATGCGCTCACTGCCATGCAACACACCAAACATATCCATCACTTCTGCGACACCACGCACCTCTGGCCAACTGAGCATGGTAGACATTTCTTGTCCTGCAAAGTCTGCTCCTGACATTTCTAAGCCGGGTGTTGATGGTACCGAAGATGGTGCAGCAACCATGACATCCAGAGGTAGATTACGGCTAGCATCAATAGCATAACGTACCCCTTCCAGCCCAAGTACGTTCGCCAATTCATGGGGATCCCAAAATACTGCAGTGGTGCCTTGAGTGAGGACAATTTCAGCGTAGCGAGCTGGAGGAAGATGGGAGCTTTCTAAATGAACGTGAGTATCGATGAAGCCGGGAGAAATAAACTGCCCCGATAGGTCGTGAATTTCATGGCTATCCGTACGACTTCCCGTCGGATGGACACTCGCAATCAGCCCTTCAGTGATACCAATATCGGCAGGGCGAATTTCACCTGTGACCATATCGATGATATTGGCGTGGGTAAGCAAAAGGTCAAAGGGAATTTCCCCTTTTGCGGCCTGAACGGCACGACGTCGAGTTTGATTTGTTAGCTTCATAAAACACCATCTTCAAGATTTATGTCGCTACTTTATGAGTAAGGCAAACGTTTGCCAAGATGATAAAATTTATCAGATCATAAAGAGAGGTTATAATGCAGAGCATAATGATAAGAATAACTATCCATTTAAGTGAGGAAATCCAATGACTGAGCCATGGCAGCGTCTTCCTGCATTAACCTTAAAGCAGTTGCAATATTTTGTGACCCTCGCTCAGTTGCGCCATTTTACCGAAACAGCGAACCGTCTCGCCGTGAGCCAGCCTGCGCTGAGTAGCGCGTTACGGCAAATTGAAACCGTGATTGGCGGTAAATTAATTAACCGTACTGCAGCCTCTGTCACATTGACCGAATTGGGCGCGGCGATTTTACCTCATGCGGAGCGTATTTTAAGTGTGTCGCATCGTGGGTTTAGCGATATTCAGAAAATTATTGAAGAGGGGGGCGATGGCACATTACGTATTGGGCTGGTGCCTTCCGTGAGTTCGTTATTATTCCCGATGATTCCTGAGCAATTACAGCTATATTTTCCTAAGTTGAATGTGGAATTTTATGACCAAACGAATGACTCGCTAGTGAATAAATTGGTCAATAACGAAATTGATTTTGGCATCGGGGTTTTGGATAGTTCAGTTCCTGAAGAATTAACGCTGTACCCACTTCAAGATGATCCGTTTGTGGCGGTGATCCATCGTGATGAATTTATTTCTGATAATGCATTTCACTTACCTTGGAAACTATTAAATAACCGTGATATTGCGATGTTTTCAAAAGGAAATATTCACCGATTGGTGACGGCAACGATTGAAAGTAATCGGCTCAATATCAACCCTCGTTATCAAGTCGACTATATAGAAACCTTATATGGTTTGGTCAGGTCGAAATTGGCAATTGGCATTCTGCCTCAGTTATATACCGTTCATTTACGGGATCCTGAGCTTAAAGTTTTACAATTACAACAACCAGCTCTGACGCGTTCGATTTCGCTAATGCGTAACAACCAAACATTGACGCCGATGATGGAATCGGTATTTCAGCTATTATTTAAAGTATTAAGACGCTCGCATACTCATAAGTATTAATTCGACATCATAAATCTAAATATAATTTACCGTAATACATGATGATTGTTTGATTTATAACAAGTGAAGAGTGTTAAGCACTAATCGTAAAACTATTTTTATTCAAATGAATAAGATTATTGCCCTTGATTGTTTATTTTTTGGTCGCATATCTAGGTGGTCAATAAGATGTTGGGGGAATAAATGAACGCTATATTGAAAGTCAGCCTACTCACGACAGCCATGCTATTGGTGACAGCCTGTGGCGATCTGGACATTATGGGGAATAAAGGAAAGTTTTATTATAGCAATCCAACAGAAAAAACAATTTCATTTAAAGTTGATGGCAAAGAGTATCGCGTTGAACCTAACCAATTTGGTTCGGTTGCATTAGCGAGTGGTGAGCATACTCTGGAAGATGCACTCGGTCATACAACTACTTTTATGGTATTTGAGCACAACTCTGGCGGGATATTAAACCCGAATCACGGGGTATATTATACTTTTTCTGAAGTGTATACCGACCAACATGACTATAAGGGATATCAGCCCACCCAGTATGATGTCACTATTTATGGACATGAATTAACGCTACCGATTAAAAGTAGCAATGCGACTGTCATTGATGGCAATTTATTTCGTTGTACTTATCCGATTGGAAAAGCTTTGCCGGGCGCGGTAAATAAGCAATACAAGCAAGAAGATATTAAATCGAAATGTTTTGATCAGTCTGAATTGATTGAATATTTCGCGAATGTGCACGACCAAAATTTAGTGCCTAACACCCCTCAAAATGAAGAAAATAATTCAATTAGCCAGCACTTAAGTTATCAAGTGCCGGAAGTCACGTTTAGTGACCCACAGGTGCAAACTGTCGCGAACGAGATTGTGGCATTAACGGAAACACTAAAACATGCTGATAAAGTCGATATTCATCAAGATTTGAATAAACAATATCACCAATTAACGGTTCAGCTTGTTGAAACGTTCACACAAAGCCCATCTAGTCAGATTGCGGCGGAATATATAAAGTTAAATAAGTTTATTAAACAGATTAATCAAATCCGAAATTACGGAGTGTGGGTGAGATAAGTATATTCCATTAAGTTTATGTGAGTGTTTTGATAATTAAGAATTTGCTTATAAATTAAACAGAGTAATCTTATGTGATATCCCGATGAAACAAGGAAACTAATCGATAGTTTCATTAGGATAATATGATAAGAGGCTCGGTGATGAATTTATTTAAAACGTCATTTTTTACTACGATATCCGCTATTTTTGTATTATTTTTTTCCAATGTTTCGAGCGCGACATCAGTTATTGAACCAATTAAAGATCCTGAAGTATTAGACTTGGTTTTTATTTTAGATAAAAGTGGTTCTATGTCGGGTTTTGAGTCTGACACAGTGGGTGGATATAACAGCGTACTGACTGAGAACAGAAATAAAGCGAATAAAACCTTTATCACGACAATTTTATTTAATAATAAAACGAGTTTACTACATAATAGAGAACCTATTGATAAAGTTAAAAATCTTACCTTGAATGATTATTCTGTCGGGGGAAATACCGCATTATTAGATGCGATTGGTGATAGCATTATTAAGATGCGTGAGAATAGAAAAATCACCAAGAATAATAATGTATTGTTTGTGATTATTACCGATGGTGAAGAAAACAGCAGCACTAAATATAGTCAAGATAAGATTAAATCGATGATTAAATCCGCTGAAGTTGAAGATAAATGGGACTTTATTTTCTTAGGCGCCAATATTGATGCAATTGCTGAGGCTGACAATATTGGTATCAAGCGTTCAAATGCGACTGGCTATGTTCAGGATGGCACGGGTTACGATAAAGCGTATAAAGCAGTGAATAAAGCCGTAGAAGCTAAACAGAGTGCTGCACCAATATCAGAGGAATGGAAACAGGAAGTTGAGCAAGACGCGAAGGATCGTAAAAAATAATAAGACAATAACTATTTTAGTTTATAGAAAAAAGCTAAAAGCCCCGAGCTGACTATCGGGGCTTTTTTTATGGCATTATTTTGTGGATTTCAATGCCGAAAATAATCCTTTGGCGAGCTGATCTTCAGCGGATTTAATTCCCGGTAAAACGAAATAGTATCCCCCGCCAAATGGCTTGATGTAACGCTCGAGAGGTTCACCATTTAAGCGTTTTTGGGTATCAATAAAGCCGGTTTTTAAATCTTTTTGATACGAAACAAAAATGAGCCCCATATCCAATGCGCCGTTATCGGTTAATCCTAAAGAATAACTGTAACTGCGGCGGCGTAATTTTGCAGTATGGCGACTTGGGTTTCTTGGCTCCGCACGACGCATATGAGAGTCAAATAGCACGCGATCGCCGTGAGGATCTTTCTCGAAAGCGGGGTCATCCATCTCATGCTTCATACCCATTGGTGCGCCAGTTTCTTTATGGCGTCCAAAGTCATTTTCTTGATCTTCCAGTGGTGTTCTATCCCAGAATTCAAGATTGAAGCGAATAAGGCGAACGGCTTGGTAGGTACCGCCAATACACCATCGTGGCTCTTTGCTGTCTTCGGTGACCCAAATCAGTTCATTCATCAACGCATTATCATCTGAAGGCGCATTTCCGGTGCCATCTTTAAAACCGAATAAATTGATTGGGGTAGTGTGTCTGTCGATATCCCGTGACGGTAGGAAACCATCGATTTTCCATAAGGGGAACCAATAAGGCGAGGTATGGCGCAATACATCGCGTAGGGCATAAATCACGCTTTCTTGGCTATTCGCACAAATTTGTAGGACCACATCTCCACCACACCATTTGTCTTCTAGGCGGTCATTCGGAAAACTGGTCATTTCCACCAATTGGCGTGGCTTTAGCTTCTCTAACCCAAAACGTGAGTCAAACAGGCTATCTCCCAAAGAAACGGTGATACTCAGAGAATCTGGCTGGATGAGCGTTCCTAAAATACCGGACTCCGCAGGAGGCATTTTATCATTCTGATTTGGCGAGGATTTTTGTACTTGCGTTAGAAAGGCAATGCGTTGAGTTAATAGATCAAACAGCGATTGCAGCTCATCAATGGATGTCGATGTAATATGAAACGCAATAAACGAGGCATGCTTTTGTTCAGGGGTAAGTACCCCAGCTTGATGAGAGCCTAAGTAATTGATGCTTTTATCATAAGTCAGTTGGCAATCGGCAATCGCCGCTTTAGCGCTGAGGGCGGGGGCGGCGAGAATTGCGCCACCCATGACTAATGTTTTCAGTGCATGGCGTCGAGAAATATTGGTCTGAGAAAAACGGGAAGAATCTAACTCGTTTTTTGGTTTAGCTTGCATAAACTTATGCCTTAATATTTATAGTAAACATCAACATCTAACTGAGCGCGCAATGTGGCGAGTAGCTCAGCTTGTTGCGTTAACAGAGAATAGAGTGTCATTTTGTCTTGTTGTTTTAGTTGGCTATAAGGTGCGTATTGCCCTTTAGCTAATTGATATGACTGCACTATTTTATTAATTTTCTGATCATTTTCTTTTATTTGATCAAGAGTTTTGGCTTCAACAAATGGGCTGATAACATCGATGATCACTTGAGAGCCTTTGGCATTCGCCGCCATATCGAAGAGATCTGTTTGGCTATAGATATTCTCTTTACCTGACAATTTGGTCTCAAGGATCATTTCGATAAAATCAGCAGAAGCTTGAACCAACTTAGGAATTTCAATGGTTTCGGTCAGTACACGTTTTTGCAGATCACGGCCTTTGAGTAATAGCTCATCAGAGGCGGGGAGCGCTGCTTTTAAATCTTGCTGAGAGAATAATAGATATTCAACAAGGTGGAACCCGACAAAGCGGTAATCTTTTTCTTTATCCAGAAAATAATCTGCACGAGAATTGATGGTACGGTCAGTATTGCCAAATAACACAATGATTGGGCGTACCGTTTCATAGTGCTGGTGAGCTTGGATATAGGCTGCTTTAGCCTGTGCCAGTTGACCTTTCTGTATACTTTGATTGAGTTTCTCTAACTGCTCGACCATTTCACTTAACTCCTTATTGACAAAGGTTAAGTATTCTTGAATGGCTGGTTGATATTTTTCGGGGGTGGGAATATCGCCTTTGGCAATAATGATATTATCCCCCGTTTGCACTGGGGAGCGTAGGGCTTTGCCGTGCGCAGTGGATACCATTAATGAGGCAAATATCATACTGATTGCTAATCTAGAGGTTTTACGCATTTTGTAAGTTCCGTTTAGCGGTATGGCGTTTGTTCCACATAAATAGTGCGATGATCACAATCCAGTAGATAACAAATGTGATGACACTTAACCAAATGGGTTGTGAGCGATACGCAAAGAATGATGAGATAAAGTTTCCTGCAACGCCAGAATCATCCAGTAATGCACTCGTATCCCATGCTGGATAGATTAAAAATTCAGGGATTGGATAATCAAATTCAATCATTAAGTTTGAAATTTCTTCGACACCCCTTAGCAGTAAAGATAGGGCGAGAAACAACAAAATCACGCCTGTGACTTTGAAGAAAATCTTCCATGAAATGATGCGGTTAGTTAATAAGAATGCGTATAACGTCATACCTGCAATGACAATACCAGCCGCCACTTCAAAGATAAATTCATTCGCGTTTGCTGACGTTAACGACATGATAAAGCTAGAGAGGAACACGACGATTTCGCTGCCTTCACGCGCAATGGCGATGGCAATAATCAGTGTTGCACCCCACCAACTGTGATGTTCGGCATTACGATTAATACCGGATTCCAGCTCTTTTTTCATCGAGCCGCCACTTTTATTCATCCAATAAACCATTTGGACAATCAATATGCAGGCGAGGATCTCCATGACTATCATGAAAATCGATTGACCGGTGTCATCAAGGACATTGAAGACACCGTAAATGAGTAATGCCAGTAAAATGGACATGGCAATACCTAACCCAACCCCGCCCCATAGGTACTTCATACCATTTCGAGCGTCTGGGTGGCGTTTGATCCACGCGTAGATGATACCGATGACTAATAGCGCTTCAAAACTTTCACGCCAAACTACAAAGAGAACTTGCCCCATGTTGGATCCTACTCTTTAGCAATGATCTCGCCTTTTGGGTGAGAAAGATGGAAATCGTCGAAAAATGTGTAACTACCTGGTTTTAACGGTGCAATAACAACAACAGAGCTTGCGCCTGGCGCCAATACTTTCTCTTTACGTAGTTGTAAGCTTTCAAATTCTGCGGGTTCAGTGCCAGTATTGGTAATTTTGATGCGAATAATGGTTTTGGCTGGTACTTCGAGAACGCGAGGGATTAAATCCCCATTCTTCATTTCTAATTCAACCGTATATTTTTCGGCACTTAATGCGGATTGCGAAAATAATGCGCAAATAAAAACCAGTAAAAAGCTGAGTAATGTTTTCATTGTTGGCTCAAACTTATTGAAATTGAGAGTTTCTTACTAGCGAAAAAGGGCTCGCGCGGAATATTACCCCCGCGAAAGCCCCCAGCGCATCATTGAAAAACTAGTAGCTGCCTTTACGACCTATGCCTGCATAGTCAAAGTCCCAAGAGACTTCAAACGGTTCAAACCAAGGTGCAACGCCTGTTTCTTTATCAATGTGACGACCGAAAGCGGCTTGTTGGTTATGTGAAGGTGGGTAAATTTTGTAGGTTACGCGATATTTACCGTTACCGTTCAGTTTAATGTTTTCACCATAGTGAGGACCATCGCTAGCCACCATCGGCATAAAGGTGCCTGACTGGGTCTGTGGTTTATCACCCAGTTTTGTGACGGTATATTCAACGGTTAAGTAAGGCATCCAATCGCCTTCTGCAAAGCCATTCGGGTTCTCTTCTACGGCATGAATGTCAGCTTCTAAGTGAACGTCGGCTTTATCCGCAGGTAGGTGCGCCATTTTGTGGTGACCTTCTTCGGTATCCATGGTGATAGGTTGTAAATAAACACCTTGGATTTCCATGCCGTTTTTAATGACTGGATGACCGAGAGGATATTCTTGTGCAAAGGCGGATAGAGAGAATAAGGCTAAGCCCGAAACGGCTGCCTGATAAGCGAATTTCATTATGACATCCTTACCTGAATGAAGTTAGAAACATAATGATAATCATTACTATTAATGAAAAACAAGCAGAATGTTTTAATGGATAGTTAAATTTACCCTATGAATATATTTAAATTTAATATTAATCAAAGTGTTAATGTTTCCTTTTTTAGACATAAAAAATAAGTATTAGAAAGGTGATGTTGTTCAGACTCTCTAGTGGGTTCCACATGTTATAGTCAAAACACTTTCTCTCTTTTCTTGGGCACAAAGCCGAGGTTTTGGAAATGCAAAAACGTTATTTGGATTGTTCCGCTTCTGAAATTGCAAAACTCAATAAGAAGAATTTATTGGAGGCGATTAAAGCGAGTGAAGGTCGGCTATTGGTTAGCGAAACGATTGGAACCATTCAACCTGTTCTGATGAATGTCACGAATGCAGAGCTAGCGGCAAGTCAAGGTGCAGATATTCTGTTACTGAATGTCTTTGATGTGAATCACCCGGAGATGCAAGGGTTACCTGAAGGTACCGCGCCAGATGAAATTATTCGTACCCTAAAACATTTAACTGGGCGTGCTATTGGCGTCAATTTAGAACCCGTTCCCGCAGGCTTTAATAATCCACATCAAGATAAACAGTGGCAAATATCTGAAGGGCGTTTAGCAACGGTAAAAAATGCGCTGAAACTAAAACAGATGGGCGCAGATATTATCGTGTTAACAGGCAATCCGGGTAATGGCGTTACTAACCAAGAAATTAACCAAAGCTTAAAAGAGTTAAAAGCGGTGGTGGGGGAAGATGTTGTGCTTATTACGGGGAAAATGCATGCAGCAGGGGTATTGAATGCGTCCGCCGAACAGCTTATTACGGAAGATGATATTCAATCTTTTATTAAGAGTGGGGCTGATATTATTTTACTGCCTGCACCGGGCACGGTACCGGGTATTTCATTGGAATTTGTGCAAAGAATGGTGAGTTATTGCCATTCACAACGCGTGATGACCATGACAGCGATCGGGACTTCTCAAGAAGGGGCTGATCTGCAAACTATTCGTCAAATCGCGTTAATGTGTAAAATGGCTGGCACGGATTTACATCACATCGGTGACTCCGGCTATAACGGAATTGCTTTACCGGAGAATATTTTGAATTACGGCATTGTTATTCGAGGTGTCAGACATACTTATGCTCGTATAGCTCGTTCAATTAACCGTTAATATTTTGCTGTTTATCCCAGAGGAATTCCCGCGTGATTTAGGCGTGGGGTTCCATTCAAAATGACATTCATATCGCTAAAAAAACATACAATTCCCGCTATACTTCAGGTAAAATCCAGCCCATTTTTTAAAACAATATCTATAACACAATAAAAGAAGTGAGTTATGTCGCAAAATACGAATTCAGTGCCAAAGATTGGCTTTGTTTCACTTGGCTGTCCAAAAAACCTCGTTGACTCAGAGCGCATCTTAACGGAGCTGCGCACTGATGGTTACCAAGTCGTTCCAAGCTACGACGATGCCGATTTGGTTATCGTGAACACCTGTGGCTTTATTGATAGTGCAGTTCAAGAATCGTTAGAAGCTATTGGTGAAGCATTGAATGAAAATGGTAAAGTGATTGTGACTGGATGTTTGGGCGCGAAAGAGAACCAAATCCGTGAAGTTCACCCAAAGGTGTTAGAAATCACAGGTCCACATAGTTATGAGCAGGTGCTCAATCATGTCCATCATTATGTTCCCAAACCAGAGCATGATCCGTTCTTTAGTTTAGTGCCAGAGCAAGGTGTGAAATTAACACCAAAGCATTATGCCTATTTGAAAATTTCGGAAGGTTGTAACCACCGTTGTACTTTCTGCATCATCCCTTCTATGCGAGGCGACTTAGATAGTCGTGCCATTGGTGATGTATTAAATGAAGCAAAACGTTTAGTGGAATCAGGTGTTAAAGAATTACTGGTCATTTCCCAAGATACTTCCGCTTATGGTGTGGATGTGAAACACCGAATGGGATTCTGGGATGGTAAGCCAGTGAAAACTAGCATGGTCGGGCTATGTGAACAGCTAGCATCGATGGGCGTTTGGGTTCGTCTACATTATGTTTACCCATATCCGCATGTTGATGACGTGATCCCATTAATGGTGGAAGGCAAGGTGCTGCCTTATTTGGACATTCCTCTTCAACACGCAAGCCCAAAAATTCTAAAATTAATGAAGCGCCCTGGCGCAGTCGAAAGAACCTTAGAACGCATCAAGCGCTGGCGTGAAATGTGCCCAGAACTGACATTACGCTCGACATTTATTGTTGGTTTCCCGGGGGAAACGGAAGAAGATTTCCAAATGCTGCTGGATTTCTTGCAAGAAGCGAGATTGGATCGTGTGGGTTGCTTTAAATACAGTCCTGTTGAAGGGGCAAAAGCCAATGAACTGGCTGATCAAGTACCGGAAGATGTGAAGGAAGAGCGTTATCACCGCTTTATGCAGCTACAACAAGAGATATCCACTCAGCGTTTACAAGAGAAAGTTGGGCGTGAGCTATGGGTGATTGTTGATGAAGTTGATGATGAAGGTGCCGTTGGTCGTAGTATGGCGGATGCGCCAGAAATTGACGGAATGGTGTACCTCAATGGTGAGTTTGATGTGAAGGCAGGGGATATTGTTAAGGTGCTGATTGAGCATGCTGATGAATATGACCTGTGGGGCACAGTTGTCACCGAATAAAAAACGTTCTATCATCTAGTTCGAAATTTAGCCTGCGAGTCATGTTCGCAGGCTTTTTTCGATATGCCCGATCAATTTGGGTTTTTTCTATTTTTCAAATACTTGATCTATATCATCCCGCCAAAATCTATCAAATCATAACTTGATCTAGGATATAAAACTTAACTGATAAGTTGACATAATCAAAGAGAATACTTATCGAAGAATAAGGTTGATTATGACTATAGATTTTACAATTCCCAAACTCGCACAGCTTACAGAAAAATCATCATGCTCTATTAATCCAGAGTTATTGATACAACTGGCAAGTGATACCATCACCGATGGCTTATCGTCTATCCATGATTTCGACATTGAAGGGATGTTGCTGGATAAATATGGTGAAACCTTATGGGCTAGCCGTAAATCAGAGATCTCAACTAAGTTTCCATCGGGGATATTTTCTCAAATGCAGGTCTGCACTCTCGATGACCAGCCAATTCACTCACAAGGAAATACCTATTATTTCGCGCCTATTTATGACGAAAAACATCTGTTAGCCACACTTATCTTACGTGGGGATTCGATGAGTAGTAAGTTACTTTTAGCACTCACACTGGCTTTAGGGCGGGAAATCAGTGAGAAGCTGAAGTGTCACTTTTACTGGCAAAAGCTTTCAAATAAGACCCCAGGGCATAATCTGTTCCATGATTTGAATATTCATGAAGTGGAAAAAGCGCTTATCATTGAGGCTGCATTGGCTTATGGTGGAAAAATTCAGGAGATGCACCAAGCATTAAATATGGGGCGTACAACGCTCTGGCGAAAGTTAAAGCAATATCAGATTGATATTCGAGAATACAAGCTATAGCCCTGCTAGATAAAAAAAGCTTCTACTGATTCTCTGCAAACAATGCCGAAAATGTTCGAAGCATTCAAATCACACAGCCTTACGGTAATCACTAAGCCTAACATATCAATTTATTGATTGTGGGCTCAGTCACGCCTGATGGCGAAACTATAGAGAAGAAATGAAAAAGAGCTAAGATTATCAACTTAACTTGATGGTAAGTATGTTGATCTTAGTCTTCATTTTTTAGAAATTGGTCTTAACGTAAGATTATAGATTTTTATTTCAATGAGATTGCATACTTACAGTGTGAGTGTGTGGATATGGGGGGATATATAGGTTTATATACCATTTTAAACTAAATATATTAATTTAATAATTAGCTATAAATAAGTCTTCCATTATTGATAACTAACGTAATAATTTCCATGTATAAAAATGATAGTTCAACTTATTTTATTTACCACTATTGGCTAAAAAATAGTTATCCTATGCTCATTAAATAAATAAGTGTAAATAGCATGGATTAATAGTTATTCTGAATTTTTTCTTTAAGTTAAATAATAAATATAAATAAAAATCTAATTTTAGTTATATTTTTATGGGTATTTGATAAGGAATAAAATGCCTGATGATTCTAGGCATGATCATCAGGCAGGAGAGATCTGGTGAATAAAGTCATTAAGTGTTTTCTGAATAAGTATTAATATATTCATACTCTTGGATTAATTGAGGTAATGACTTTATTCCTAGTTTTGTATAAATATTAGAGCGATGCACTTCTACGGTTCTTGGTGATAATGATAATTTTTCAGCAGTTTCCCTACTGGTATTCCCGTCTAAGATCATATCCATGATTTCACGTTCTCTGGCAGAGAGTCGATCAAATTTGTCCGATAAATAAATATATTTTTTATGATTTTCATTTTGTTTTTCGAAGTGCTCATTAGCTCCTTGAATAGCGCTTAGAAACGTTCGATCATCAAATGGAAATGCATAAAAGTCAAAGGCACCAGCTTTAAAGCAGTCCCGGCACAGTGTTGCAGAGGCTTCTGGGGCGATGACGATAACGGGTACAATGGCTAAAGATTGAGTAATGTTTTTTAATTTATTAATATAACTTGAGTTATTGTCTACAAATAATAAGATACAATCCTTTGCATTCTCCTCTTTAGGATAAGTATAAGTACTAATAAATACCTGTTCGTCATTATAGAATTTAAAAATAAAATCAAAAGATTCCATCTTTGATTTCAGTTTATTCTTAAAGACATTATCATTTTCAACGATTACATGAATGGCGCTATTCATCACCAAACTCCTGTTAAACGGATTTGACATTCAAATTAACATAGTTAAATAGGATGAGAATAATTTACCGATGAAAATGGTAATGTATTTTCAACTATTCTTTTTTATAGATTATTGCTGAACGTAAATGATATTAAAAAAAGAACTTGCCTAATTTTAATATAAAAAAGAAACAAAAGTTAAAGTATGTGTCAAAACGTAACATCTGTTTAATGTTTTGTAACAATATAGAATTTTAAACTTGGCTTACGATTATTATGTTTTCTAGATAACACGAAAATAATGTTATTTAGCTAAGTAATAATATCGCAAATTGGTAGTCATAAAAAGCACTATTAGCAATTTTATGAAATTTTATTAATCATCCTATGAAATATTTTTATCTTTTTTTAAATTTATCACCAGAAAATTAAAATTTGTCTCAGTCAAATAGTACTGTCACTCAAAAATGAGTGAATACACGTAATTGAACGTTTAAAAGTATTGCATAATTTACGTATATTTTATTAAGGGAAGTGTTTAAAGGAGTTAAGTGGCGAGGTTATTCTCATTATAGTTTGCACATCAACCTACACTCTTTCATTTATTGGCGTATTATAGAGGCAAATTGGTCATACTTTCAGACGGATAAATTATGTTGCTGCGTTCAGGGGTAGCATTGGCTATCTTTTCCTACATCCTTTGGGGGATAACCCCGCTGTTTTATCGACTGTTACCTGATGCTCAAGCCATGGAGTTGCTGGCTCAACGATTGATCTGGTCTATTCCCTTTTTATTTGTTATTCGATTACTTATCAAAAACAAATCATTATGGAAGCAAGTATGGGCGGACAAACGCTCGATAGTGTTATGTCTTTTTAGTTCTTCCATTATGGCGGTGTCGTGGACGACATTCACTTATGCCTTAACGCACGGGCAAGTACTTGCCGCGAGCTTGGGCTACTTTATTAACCCGCTATTTTCCATCTTGCTTGGCGTGATTTTTTTACGGGAACGTTTGGTCTTTGCTGAAAAGTTGGCTGTCGTGTTTATTTTTTCGGGAGTGGTTTACCAAATTATTCAATATGGCGAGCTACCTGTTTTAGCTTTAGTGATGGGGAGCGCATTTGCTGTTTATGGATTGATCCGCAAATTTATCCGCTTTGATGTCATTACGTCTCTATTCTTGGAGGCCTTATGGCTATTACCACTGGCAGTCGGTATCACTTGGTGGTTATCTGCCCATGGTATCAGTGCAGTAGCAAACGGGGATTGGCAAACGAAAATACTCTATATGCTAGCGGCACCTGTTACTATCATTCCACTCTTGTTCTTTACCGCAGCTATTAAGCGCACAACGCTGACGGTTATTGGCTTAGCACAGTATATAGAGCCAACCATTCAATTCTTATTAGCGGTGTTCCTGTTTAATGAAGTGTTCGACTGGGTTAAAGGTGTGAGCTTCACCCTTATTTGGATTGGTTTACTATTCTGTGTCTTAGCGTTGTTGCATAAGCGCTATGGCAAGGGATCTCGCCGCCAACCGTATGTGACGGGGCGTGATGAGCCACCACAAATTTAGCCTGTAATTTTAAGCGATTAGCGTTATTTTCTAGTCGGTATATTGCCTATTGGCTTTTCGATGATAGTCAAGGCAAACGATTGCGTATATAATCCCAACCATCTTTTTATACATTATCTTTTTAAGCAGCAAAATTAATCTCTTGGGATATAAGGTCATTATCATGAGCCAATTAGGTACTGCACTTTGTTCTAGCGCGACAAAAGTTATGCTTCTCGGATCTGGGGAGTTAGGTAAAGAAGTGGCGATTGAGTGCCAGCGTTTAGGTATAGAAGTGATTGCGGTCGATCGTTATGACAACGCACCTGCTATGCATGTTGCTCATCGCAGCTATACTCTCAATATGCTAGATGGCGACGCATTGCGGCAGTTAGTGGCGAGCGAAAAACCGGATTTTATTGTGCCAGAGATTGAAGCCATTGCGACAAAAACCTTGGTTGACTTAGAGCGACAAGGGCAGAAGGTTGTACCCTCTGCGAATGCTGTTTACCTCACGATGAATCGTGAAGGAATTCGCCGTTTAGCGGCTGAAGAGTTGCAACTACCCACCTCTGAATACCGTTTTGTAGAAACCAAAGCGGACTTTGAAGCTGCTGCCCATGAAATTGGTTTCCCATGTATTGTCAAACCGGTGATGAGTTCTTCAGGCAAAGGGCAGAGCGTGATCCGTTCCGCGGAGCAGTTAGACAGTGCGTGGAACTACTCTCAAGAAGGCGGTCGAACGGGTCAAGGACGCGTTATCGTCGAAAAGATGGTGAATTTCGATTTTGAAATTACGTTATTAACTGTCAACGCGGTAGATGGCGTTCATTTTTGTGCGCCAGTGGGCCATCGTCAAGAAAAAGGTGACTATCGAGAGTCTTGGCAGCCACAGACCATGAGTGACGTTGCTTTGAAAAAAGCGCAAGACGTGGCGAAAAAAATCGTGACAGCGTTAGGGGGATACGGTTTATTTGGTGTGGAATTGTTTGTTTGTGGGGACGAGATTATTTTTAATGAAGTCTCTCCGCGCCCTCATGATACTGGCATGGTAACACTGATTTCCCAAAATCTTTCTGAATTTGCTTTACATGTTCGCGCTTTTTTGGGCTTGCCAATTGGTTCTATTCGCCAATACGGTGCCAGCGCATCGGCGGTTATTTTACCGGAACTTCATAGTCGTAATGTGGTTTTCACGGGAATCGATGAGGCATTAAATTCTGATATTCAATTGCGCTTATTTGGTAAACCGGAAATCGCGGGAACTCGCCGTCTAGGTGTGGCATTGGCGATTGGGGATTCGATAGAGCAAGCGTTAGAGATGGCGAAAGTGGCGGCGGCTAGAGTGAAAGTAACAGGTTAGTGATTATCCCCCGCCTGTTGGGTTTTGGCGGGGGCTTTTTAGGGTGATTATTGTCTATCTTCAATAATCATCGCGGCAGCGCGTTCCGCAATCATAATGGTTGGTGCATTGGTATTGCCACTTGGAATTTCAGGCATCACGGAGCAGTCCACCACGCGCAGCTTATTTATTCCGTGAACACGAAGACGTAAATCAGTGACGGAATTTGCAATATCGGTACCCATACGGCAAGTACCAACTGGGTGGTATACGGTTTTACAGAAATTACGTACAAATTCTTCTAATTGACCCTCATCATGCTGAACTTGGGCAGGTGGCATCAACGTATTTTTACTGACAGCTTGTAATGATGGCTGGCTTAACACATCTAAACCAAATTTTACCGCACGTTTGCAACCCTCCATATCTTCAGGATCAGCTAAGTAATTGGCATGAATTTTTAATGGGTCTTGCGGGTTTTGGCTACGCAGTAAAATTTTTCCGCGAGACTTAGGTTGTAAGTAACCGACTTTCAGTGAAAAACCATGAGCGGCGGGTAGAGGCTCTCCCGGTACATCATCCCAGCTATCTAAAATAGGTAAAAAGTGAATTTGCACATCAGGGCGGCCTTGGTTACAGCTGTCTTTAAAGGCGGCGCCTTCTAAAACGTTAGAGGCGAGTAGCCCACTGCGAAATGCCATCCACTCAAAACCATGCTTGATAGCGGCAAAGCCTTGGTCTGCACCAAATAAGCTGATGGGTTCTTTGGTGGTGACGTTGATGGACATGTGTAGGTGGTCATGAAAGTTTTCGCCTACCGGTAAATTAGCCACTGTTTTGATCCCTAAAGCGGAAAGGTGTTCTTCTGGTCCGATACCAGAGAGCATCAATAACTTCGCGGATCCCATTGCGCCGGAGCAAACCAGCACTTCTTCACGAGCAAAGGCTTCGACTTCGTGACCATTTTTACCTTGGTAAGCCACGCCAACTGCTTGTCCATCGCGAATAATAATGCGATTAACTTGGATATTAAGTTTGAGAGTTAAACGGTCGCTATTTGCCACTGATTTCAAATAGGTTTTGGAGGTGCTGGCTCTTTCCCCATTATGTGTGGTGGTTTGATAGAAACTGGTTCCTTGTTGGCTCTCGCCATTCAGGTCATTAACGTAAGGTAAACCATGTTCTTGAGCCGCTTGAATGAATGCCATAGAAAGTGGATGGCGATAGCGGTTTTCGCTAACGGGAAGGGGTCCTTCAGTGCCGTGGTATTCACCCGTTAGGCTTTCGTTGCGTTCGGCTTTTTTAAACCACGGTAGAACATCTTGATAACCCCAGCCTTCACAGCCGTACTTTTGTTCCCAGTTATCGTAATCTTGTTTTTGCCCACGAATGTAGATCATACCGTTGACGGAACTACTGCCTCCCAGCACACGACCCTGAGCAATTTGCATTTTGCGGTTGTTGGCATGAGGTTCTGGTTCGGTTTCATAGGGCCAGCTTTTTTGGGCAATAATTTTTGCGACCCCTGCAGGCATACGGATAAACATGTGGTTATCGCTACCGCCTGCTTCAATGAGCAGCACGCGAGCTTGGGTTTCTTGAATCAGGCGAGCGGCGAGAACACAACCTGCGGAGCCTGCACCGACAATAATATAGTCATATTTTTGTGTGCTCATGTTCACTCTCTTATCTAAATTAACATCAAATCATCATTTATTTAACAATACCCTCTTGAATTATTAATGTATAAATAATGTTCCGTTAGTGTGATTGGCTTCAAAAATAATTTCCTATGTAACTATTTTTGATTTTCTCTATTTATTGTTATTTAAGGAGTAAATATTTATTTTTCGATTTTAGCTCTTAATCGTTATTGTTATTAATAAGTTAATGTTTTGCGTTTTTGACGACTTTTAGTGCTAGAAAGAAAGAGTAAAAGTGCAGTCCCATAAAGGAATTGCGTATTGTCTGATACCCATTTTTGTGACTTTGGGAGATTCTGAGTGCTCGATAAAAATGAATGGGTGTTTATCAATGAAAGCGAGACTCATAAAAAGCAGTTTGATGGGATTATGGGGTACGATGTTCATGGCAACAGTGGCTCAAGCCATGCCGATTGAGGACCAATTTCAGCTAATGGCGGAAGGTGAGAGTGAAAAAATCCGTTGCTTTGAATCTTCTTCGCCTTTCCTTTATTGTCTTAAAGGAAGCGTATACACAAAAAGTGGTATTAGACTCGTGGATAAGCACGGTAATGAAGTGTATCAATTTTACTATTTTGATAATGGTCTCGACCCTGAGAGTGAAGGGCTATACCGAATTCGTCAGGGTGAAAAGATTGGTTATGCCAACGCAAGAACTGGAGAGATTGTGATTAAGCCAATCTACGATTGTGCATATCCATTCGAAAACGGTAAGGCCAAGGTTGGTATGAAGTGTCAGCAACAAACAGATGGGGAACATCGCTGGTGGGTAGGCGGTGAATGGCAAGAAATTGTTAATCCTTTGAATATGAAAAATTAGCGTTTTATTCATGTGTTAAGTGCATAAATTTAACAAAATTCACAATGCAAACATGATTTTAAATATTGTTTAACTTATTGAAATGAAAAATATTTGCAATATAGATCACATTTTTCAAGGGTTTGGCGTCGCTTGAAAACCATTCACTGCAAAAAACTAACCGCTTAATTCTGTATGCCACCACTCAAGGTAACTTTTCTCTTTTCCTGATAGTAATTTCTTAACATACCCACTATGGCAGAACTCAATTTTTCACATTCAAAATCATTCAACCACTGCCTATTAAAAAATTATTTGTTATTCATCGAAAGCGACTAAAACCAACGCTTTCGCCGTTTAATAAATCGCAATTACGCATTAATGGCATGTTCGTTCTACCTCAGAAGGGTGTTCTATGAACAAAAATGGTATTTTAAAACACATTCCATGGATGATCCTCGGGATCATCGGTGCAATCTGTTTGGGTGTTGTCGCGTTAAGACGTGGCGAACACATCAGTGCACTGTGGATCGTCGTCGCTTCCGTGGCGGTGTATCTGATTGCATATCGTTACTACAGCTTATATATCGCTAAAAAAGTGATGCAGCTGGATGAAACACGTGCTACGCCAGCGGTCATTAATAATGACGGCTTAAACTATGTTCCAACCAATAAGAACGTTCTGTTTGGTCACCACTTTGCAGCTATCGCAGGGGCGGGTCCATTAGTGGGACCCGTATTGGCGGCTCAGGTTGGTTATTTACCGGGAACGTTATGGCTGTTAGCTGGGGTGGTCCTTGCGGGGGCGGTGCAGGACTTTATGGTGCTGTTTATCTCCTCACGCCGTAATGGTGCATCCCTTGGTGAGATAGTTAAAGAAGAATTGGGGCCAATTCCAGGTACACTGGCACTGTTTGGCTGCTTCTTAATTATGATCATTATCCTTGCGGTATTAGCATTGATCGTGGTTAAGGCTCTGGCAGAAAGCCCATGGGGTGTGTTCACGGTTTGCTCCACTGTGCCGATTGCGCTGTTTATGGGGATATACATGCGCTATATCCGACCAGGACGTGTGGGTGAAATTGCCGTTATCGGTATTGCACTGTTAGTCGCTTCTATTTGGTTTGGTGGTGTGATTGCTCATGACCCATACTGGGGGCCAGCGCTGACCTTTAAAGATACGACGATTACTTATGCATTAGTCGGTTATGCGTTTGTTTCAGCATTATTGCCAGTATGGCTGATTCTGGCTCCTCGTGACTACTTAGCGACATTCCTGAAAATCGGGGTTATCGTTGGTTTAGCGGTGGGTATTGTTATCCTGAACCCTGAGCTGAAAATGCCAGCGGTGACACAGTTTGTTGATGGTTCAGGTCCAGTGTGGAAAGGTACACTGTTCCCATTCCTGTTCATCACCATTGCGTGTGGTGCGGTGTCTGGTTTCCACGCCTTAATTTCTTCGGGTACGACGCCAAAACTGCTCGCGAACGAAAAAGATGCGCGTTACATCGGTTACGGTGCGATGTTAATGGAATCTTTCGTGGCTATCATGGCGTTAGTCGCCGCTTCTATCATCGAACCAGGTCTGTACTTTGCAATGAACACTCCACCATCAGCATTAGGTATCACTATGCCTAACCTGCATGAGCTGGGTGGTCCAGATGGCGCTGCAATTATGGCGCAACTGAAAGATGTTTCTGCTCATGCGGCAGCAACAGTGAGTTCATGGGGCTTTGTGATTTCGCCTGAACAAATCATGCAAACAGCAAAAGACATCGGTGAACCTTCTATTCTGAACCGTGCGGGTGGTGCGCCAACCTTAGCTGTCGGTATTGCGTTTGTATTCCACGAAATTATGCCAGCTGCCAACATGGGCTTCTGGTATCACTTCGGTATTCTGTTTGAAGCGCTGTTTATCTTAACCGCACTGGATGCGGGTACCCGTTCTGGTCGCTTTATGCTGCAAGATTTACTGGGTAACTTCGTGCCATTCCTGAAGAAAACCGACTCTCTGTTTGCGGGTATCATCGGCACTGCGGGATGCGTAGGTTTATGGGGTTACTTGCTGTATCAAGGTGTTGTTGACCCTCTGGGCGGCGTTAAGAGCTTGTGGCCACTGTTCGGTATCTCCAACCAGATGTTGGCAGCGGTGGCGTTAGTCCTGAGTACTGTTGTACTGATTAAGATGAAACGTAGCAAATATATCTTAGTGACTGTGTTACCAGCAGTATGGTTATTAATCTGTACAACATGGGCATTAGGACTGAAATTATTCAGCGATAATCCTCAACTGGAAGGTTTCTTATACTTAGCGAAATCTTACAAAGAGAAAATCGCCGCAGGTGGTGCTGATTTAACGGCACAAGAAATTACGAATATGAATCACATTATTATCAATAACTACACCAATGCGGGTCTGAGTATTCTGTTCTTAGTGGTGGTTTACGGTATTATCTTCTTTGGTATCCGTGTGGCAATGAAAGCCCAGAAAAACCCAAATCGTACAGATAAAGAAACCCCTTATGTTCCTGTTCCTAAAGAGGGTGTGAAAGTGTCATCATCACACTAAGGACACAAAAATGATTCGAGATTTTATTCACTCGAAACAGTAAGGGAAGCCCGACATTGTACAAAAATGCAGTGTCGGGCATTTTGCCTTTGGAGAGAGTTATGTTTGGAAACTTGGGTAAAACCGGAAAATATTTAGGTCAGGCGGCTCGAATGCTGGTCGGGATCCCCGATTACGATACCTATGTGCAGCATATGAAAGACAATCACCCAGATAAACCCGTGATGACCTATAAGGAATTTTTTCGTGAAAGACAAGATGCTCGCTACGGCGGTGGTGGTAAAGGCGGATTTCGCTGCTGTTAACGGATAATCCTGTAAACGAATGATCCTATAAATGTATAGCGTGATGAGGGCAATAATGAAACCAATCAATGTAACGATTTTAACGGGCTTTTTGGGGGCAGGGAAAACGACGCTATTGAGCCATATTCTCAATGAGGATCATGGACATAAAATTGCCGTGATTGAAAATGAATTTGGTGAAGTGCCTATCGATAATGCGTTGATTGGCGATCGCGCCACTCAAATTACGACGTTAAGTAATGGGTGTATTTGTTGCAGTCGTTCCAATGAATTAGAGAACGCGCTACTGGATCTATTAGATGGTTTGGACAGCGGTAAACTGGATTTTGACCGTTTAGTCATCGAGTGCACAGGAATGGCTGATCCAGGACCTATTACGCAAACTTTTTTCTCCCATGATGTTCTGTGTGAACGTTATTTATTGGATGGCATCATTACGTTAGTGGATGCGGTACATGCTGATAAACAGCTAAATGATTTCGCTATTGCTCAAGCCCAAATTGGCTACGCCGATAGAATTTTACTGACTAAAACCGATATCGAGCCAAATAACGACGCTTTAATTGAGCGTTTACAGAGAATTAATGCCCGAGCGCCGATTTATCCGGTGGTTCATGGGGATATTAATTTAGATTTGTTGTTAGATATTGAAGGCTTTTTGCTGGATTCAAAACTCAATGTTAAGCAGCCGACTTTCCGTTTTGTACCTAAGCAGCAAAATGAGGTGGGCTCCATTGTCTTGGAGTTTGATTATCCCGTTGAGTTGATGGCGGTATCTCAAGTGATGGAAGATTTACTGCTTGGTTTCGCAGATAATTTATTACGTTATAAAGGTATTCTATCCATTATCGATGAACCTAAACGTCTGTTATTTCAAGGTGTCCAGCGCCTGTATAGCGCCGATTGGGATCGGGATTGGGAAGAGGGCGAAAAGCGTAGTAGCGTCCTCGTTTTCATCGGCATCGACCTCCCAGAAGCCGAAATTCGCGAAAAATTCGCAGCACTAGAAACTCAATAAAAACTCAATAAAAACAAAGAAGAAGCTAACAGAAGATTCTAATTCAAAGATATTCGAGTTGTCGCAAGGCGGTAATCGAGTTAAGGGCTAGGAGCATACATAAGTATGTGACTAGCCTTAACGAGTGTAACCAACACAGCGACAGCTCGAAGAGCGAAGAATTAGCGAGCTTTGGAGGACATTATTTCGATTATTTGAATGTCCGTATGCCGCATTGAACCTGCCGCCAACGAACACAAGTTCGTAATCGACTGATCCACATCATCTGACACAATTCCGTCTGAGCCTCTTACGCAGCTATTATCTAGCGCCATCAGTACCGCTTTATATGCCGCACTTGCGCTGGTGGAAACTTTCATTGCACAGCTATTGGATGCACCGTCACAGATCATGCCGCTCACGTCGCCGATCATACTGGAAATTGCCATTGCGACCACTTCATAGCGAGCTTCTAATAACCATGCAATCCCTGCTGCAGCACCCATTGCTGCGGTGGTTGCCGCACATAATGCAGAAAGTGCAGGTAATTGGTTATGGATATAAATTGCCATCAAATGCGAAAGCATCAGTGCACGGGCTAATTGTTCTTCAGTAGATTGCAAATAATCTGCGGTAACAACCACAGGCATGGTTGCGGCAATACCTTGGTTACCGGAACCGGAATTACTCATTGCGGGGAGTACCGCACCACCCATACGTGCATCGGAGGCTGCCGTTGTGCGGATCATAATTTCGGATAATAAATCTTTGGACAATAAACCGCGGTCACGTTGAGCCTGTAGCGTTTTGCCGATATGCAGGCCGTAGCTATTACGCAAACCTTCTTGAGATAACGCATCATTTAAGTGAGCGGCTTCAAGAATGAAACGAATATCGTCTAAGGGGGCTTGAGTTGCGAACTCATAAACAGCCTTAGCAGTGACTTTAGGTAAGCTGACATCGGTACCACAATCAACGGGATCCCTCGTTTCTGTTTTACTCTCAGTAATATCGAACAGAACCTGATCACCGTGGATAATTTTGACAATATGCGTGTGAGAGCCTGCGATGATCACCGTGGCAGAATCATTTTCGCTATAGACTGTCGCTTCTGAATAAATAACATCATCACAAGGGGATTTAATATCAACGGTGATGGAGCCGTCCGCAAGCATCGCTTTACTGCGTGCAATCGCTTCTGGTGAGGCGGATTTTAATACTTCTAAACCTGCATCGGCATCACCACCAATTGCACCCAGAGCTGCTGCAATGGGTAAACCCACCATTCCTGTTCCAGGGACGGTGACACCCATTCCATTTTTCATTAAGTTTGGAGAAACAAACGCGGCAACGCGAACGACTGGTGATGGCAGATAAGATGCTGCTTTTGCCGCTGCATAAGCAAGGGAAATAGGTTCAGTACAGCCCAGTGCAGGCTTGACGTCTTGTTTAACAGCATTGATAAAATATTGCCAAAGGAGTTCTTCAGTTTGCGTTGCCATGGTGATATCCCTAAAAGTCATGTGGTGATGAAATTATTTTAATAAAGAGGGCGGAGAAAAACTTCACAATGTTTATGGATAAATCGGGATGGGAGAGAAAATTTATCTCTAACTCTGATTCTTAATAGAATATTTTTTTAAATATGATGCCGATCACAAAAATCCTACCTATTTTCATTGGTAGGATTTTGTGAAATTAGCTTTCTAAATCGAGGCGTTTACTTTGCCATTTACGCGAGCGCCAGCGCCACGCATTGGTGAGTCCACGAACCCACTCATCGACAAAGAAACCAATCCAAATACCGATTAACCCCATTTCCATTTTAATACCGAGGAAGTAGCCAAGCGGGATGGCAATGCCCCACATGAACAGGATGGCAGTGAATAATGGGAATTTCGCATCACCAGAGGCGCGTAAGGCATTGACCATAACGATATTGATCGTGCGTCCCGGCTCTAAGAAAACGGATAATAAGAAAATCGGCAGGAGTAGCTGAATAATGCCTTGGTCATCAGTTAAGCTATTCAGGATCGGTGAACGGAATAACCAGAACATAAATACCACACCAATCGTGACGTAAAAGCCCCATTTCAGGCTCTTAAAGGCGCGACGGTATGCATCGTCAAAGCGTTTAGCACCGACTAAATGCCCCACCATAATCTCATTACCGATACTGATAGAGATCCCAAACAGCATAATAAATAACGACAACTGGAAGTAGAGAGTTTGCGCCGCAAGAGCGGTTTCACCCATTAAGCCAATAAACGCAGATGCGGTCATAAAGTGCAGGATCCACACTAAGTTTTCACCCGCAGCAGGTAAACCAATATGCAGGATTTTACTCAGCATTTTGCTTGACCAGTGGATCAGCATCATTGGGGTAAATTTGATTCTTAAACCATAGAACAGCAAGCCAAAGAGTAAAATCACCGCAACCACACGTCCAACTACCGTTGACCATGCGACGCCTTCTAACCCATATTGTGGCAGACCAAAGAAACCATAGAGCACAATCATGTTACCTATCACAGTAATGATGTTGGCGATTAATGTGACCCACATGGCAGGCTGTGCTTTACCATAAACGCGTAAACAAGCTGCGAGAATGATAGAAATAGCTTCAGGAATTAAACAGATACCCAAAATGTGTAAATACGCATACCCATCATCCATTAAGTGGGATGGCGTATTCATGATGGTGAGAATTTTATAGCCAAAAAACAGTGCAATTAAGGCACTGGAAAAACCTAAAATAAAGTTAAAGGCGATGGAGATATGGATTGCTTGGCTGGCTTTGTCACGGCGACCCGCCCCAAGGTATTGGGCAATAACCACACTGCAACCAACACTAATAAAGTTAAAAATAGTAATAAAAAGGTCAAAAACTTGGTTTCCCACCCCCATAGCGGCGAGGTAGGCAGTGGATACATGGCTCACCATGTAGGTATTAATTAATAAGGTGGCCAAATGAAGGAAAATATCAATAAAGATTGGCCAACTGAGGGAATAGAGTGACCTCTCAGTGACATCGGACTGATGCATTAAGAACCTTTGTATATGTTTAAATAAAGGAAAGAACGAGATTTGCTCGGATTCTACCTCTAATCAGTGAAGTAACCTAGTAATAAAAGCCGGATATTTTTAGATAATTAAGCTTTGTTTAATCTACATAAATTTGTTATTGATATGTATCTTGTATTTGAAATATGACATCAGAATGACCGAGGAGTCACAATGACAAAAATTAAAACAGCAATAGTGGGTTACGGCAATATTGGTCGTTATGCACTAGAAGCTGTTCAAGCCGCTGATGATTTCGAATTAGTCGGAATTGTACGTCGTAATACCCAAGATATTCCAGCGGAATTGGCGACATATAAAGTGGTTGATGATATCGAGAAATTAGGCAGTGTGGATGTTGCATTACTGTGTTCCCCGACGCGTGCAATTGGCCCTTTAGCAGAGAAAATTTTAAGCCTAGGTATCAATACCGTCGATAGCTTTGATGTGCACTCTGATATTGTGGCATTAAAACATCAGCTTGACGGTGTGGCGAAGAAACATAACAGTGTATCGATTGTCTCGGCTGGTTGGGATCCGGGTTCTGACTCTATCATGCGTACGTTGATGTTGGCGATGGCGCCGAAAGGGGTGACCTACACCAACTTTGGTCCCGGTATGAGCATGGGACATAGTGTTGCGGCAAAAGCAGTCGACGGTGTAAAAGATGCACTTTCTGTCACCATTCCATTAGGGACAGGCGTTCATCGTCGTATGGTCTATGTGGAGCTTGACGCTGGGGCTAATTTTAACGATGTGAGCAGCGGGATCAAACAAGACAGCTATTTCTCTTCCGATGAAACGCATATTCGCCAAGTTGATAGTATTGATGCATTAAAAGATGTAGGACACGGCGTGCAGATGACTCATAAAGGCGTTTCTGGCGCAACGCATAACCAATTATTTGAATACTCAATGCGTATCAATAACCCCGCATTAACCTCTCAATTTATGGTATCAGCGGCTCGCGCGACCATGAAGCAGCCTGCAGGGGCTTATACCGTTATTGAAATTCCACCCGTGAATTTCCTACAAGGTGATTTAGATAGCTTAATTGCTAAGCTTGTTTAATCTATTGATAGCGTTAACCTCTAGTCGATAGAATCACGTTTTAATGGTGCGCAGAATGATGAATAGCATTGTGACCGCGTACCATTTTCTCTCCTCGCTTTTTATTTTATTCCCCTTCAGAATAACGCCATTATTTAGGATTGGTTCGATACAAGCATAAAAGAGTGCCAGCGGAGAAATGGAATGGAAACACCAAAGGAAAAGAAACCAGTTACGAATAAAAATAAAGGGCGCCAATCCTCATCGGCAAGTTTTTTCCCTAGGAATAAAGCGGTAAAAAGCGTCAAAGAGACCCACAATTCATTCAGTATCATTCGTGCCTTTTCGAAAATGATGAATTATGGATTTTCGTTATTCTATGTCGGTTTTATTATTTCAGTTTGGTTTTTCCCTGAGAATTACAGTGTAGAGATTATTTATAACCTCACATTGATCCTTATATTCGAGTTTATTTTGGTGCATTCCGGCGTATTTATGTCGGTATTTAAGAATTTTTTTGTGATATTAGGATTCGCCTTGGTTTATGGGCTTTTTGCACTGGCTATCAATGCCTCAGTGTTGGGGGACTCGCCTGTAATCCTCTATCTCTACAGTGCGACCGTTGTAAACCGGATGCTGTTTGGATTAACCAGCCGAACCGACCAAGAACGCCAAGAAAATCTTGGGTATTCCGCCTTAATGGCAATGAACTTTATGTTCAGTATCTTTACTGCGCTGTTGTTATCGTGGATGGTGCCATATGGTGGGCTGACACCCGAGTATCTGGAATCTATCCATTATTTGGACTCGATTGGTACAGGCGGGGAATTCCCTGAAAAACCCCATGTGGCTTTTGCGTTCGGGGTGCTCTATTTTTCGCTACCCGTTGTTTTACCTGCACTATTTGGACTGTTCAAATTACGTAAGAAGAGGATGCATCAAAGGGATGTGTAAGCAAAAAAATAAAGAAAAACGCCTACCGAAGTAGGCGTCCTGGTGTTGGCAAAAATAAAGTAAAACAAAATAAGGAATAAATATTAGCGGGTTATAGATTTAAATTGCTGTGTGGTTTCTTTTAATGCCACTTCTGTCGGTAAACGTTCCATGGAGCTTGCACCGTAGAAGCCGTGGCAATCAGGACAGTGAGCTAAAATATATTCGGCATCAGCTGGGGTCGCGATAGGTCCACCATGACACAGAATAATCACATCATCACGGACGGATTTCGCTGCGGTTGCCCAATCATTGATTAGTTTAACGCAATCGGCCAGTGTCACCGCCGTTTCGGCACCAATGTTACCGCCGGTAGTCAGACCCATATGTGGTACAATGATATCAGCCCCTGCTTGCGCCATCGCGATAGCATCTTCGCGACTAAAAACGTATGGTGTGGTTAATAACCCTTTTTCGTGTGCCATGCGGATCATCTCGACTTCTAACCCATAGCCCATGCCGGTTTCTTCTAAATTAGCGCGGAAGTTACCGTCGATAAGACCCACGGTTGGGAAGTTTTGCACGCCAGCAAAGCCTGTAGCCTTGATATCATCAAGGAATTTATCGAATTGGCAGAATGGATCAGTGCCGTTGACGCCAGCCAGCACGGGGGTGTGCTTCACGACTGGGAGAACTTCCTTCGCCATATCCATTACGATTTCGTTAGCATTGCCGTAAGCGAGCAGACCCGCTAGAGAACCGCGTCCCGCCATACGATAGCGACCTGAGTTATAGATAACGATTAAATCGATACCACCTGCTTCTTCACATTTAGCGGACAGACCTGTACCGGCACCGCCGCCAATGATGGGTTCTCCACGAGCAATCATCTCTCTGAAATGTTTCAGTAAGTCTTCGCGGTTATGTTTCATTAATGAACCTCTACTTATTTGTTATTTCCTGGTGTAATTCAATAACCTGATCACAGAATTCTGCTGAATTGATGTGGTGCGGGCTTAATATTAATTGTCGTTTTTTTGTTATGACTAAGTGTTTGGTTAATGCATCGATAAAGGCTTGATCAGCGGCAGGATCCCAGAATGGAGCCCCGTCAATATCGAGAGCAGAGAAACCAGCTGTTGGGATAATAAAGCGAATTTCTCCTTCACAAACATTGAGCTTTTCGGCAATCCAACGTCCCATCTGGCGGTTTTCTTCAACGGTGGTTCTCATCAGCGTGACTTGAGCATTATGATGGTAAAATTGACGATCTTTATATTGCTCTGGTACGGTGGATGGGCGACCGAAGTTCACCATATCCAGTGCGCCGCAGGATAATACGCAAGGGGTTTGCGTGCGAGCGATAGCGCCGAAACGATCTTCATCACAAGCTAAAACGCCGCCAAAAAGATAATCACATACTTCAGTCGTGGTGATATCTAAAACCGAATCTAATAAACGGCTATCAATCAATTTTTCCATCGCTTTACCGCCACTTCCGGTTGCGTGGAAGACGAGGCAATCATGGTCAGATTCTAATTTGGCAGTCAGTTGCTGGACACACGGTGTTGTCACGCCAAACATGGTCAATGCAATGGCGGGTTTATTTTCAGTGACGTCAGTTTCGCCGTTATCAAACCAAACTGCGCCTGCGATTTGGTTTGCTGCATTTTTTAGAACCTTGCGTGAAATGACATTCAATCCAGAAACATCGGTGACGGAATACATCATGGAGATATCACTGGCGCCGATATACCCAGATATATCCCCTGATGCCATGGTGGAAACCATTAATTTTGGTATACCCACCGGCAAGATTTGCATTGCTGGTGTAATCAGTGCAGTCCCACCTGAGCCGCCTAGCCCAAGTATTGCGGCGACGTCAGTTTGTGCAGCTAGATAGAGGCTGAAAGCCTGCGCCATCGCTTCTATTGCTTTTCCTCGGTCGCCACAGAAAACGGCGCTGTTTCCTTGAGGATGGAAACTGGCAACCATATCTGCGGTGATATCCGCATGTTTGTCTAATTTTAGTGGCTGAGTGCTTAGATCAACGGTACGTACAGCAAGCCCTGCATTTTTAATTAAGTCACTGACATAAAAAAGCTCAGCACTTTTAGTGTCTAGGGTACTTGCAACATAAATAAAACCCTGATGCTTTGGCATAGAAAAATCCTTTTATTTTTTATGTAGGGGGAGGTGCTGAATTTTTCATCTTAATGAGATTATCGTATCATTTACGATAAGTCAATAATGAGACTGTAGTCTCATTTTTTAAATTGTCTACTTGGATAATCGAAGAATGATTTGTATCTTTTTGATAAAGCATTATAAATAAGATGGTTATTGCAAAATGGTAAACTTAGAGTAGTGGTTTTTGTCCATGAATATTTAAATATAATGATTTACCGTGCTGTATTTATAGCGTAATTTCGAGAACAAACATAATTATATACACGTCAAATGAGTAATAGGGTGGCTAACATCTTCGTGTTGTTAATCATCTTGCTATGCTCATAGAAAGGCGATTTTAAGGACTAAAACATGCCATTGAGTCATTTAATGCCAGATTATAAAGGAACGCGTAAACGCACTTATAACTTATTAGTTTCAACAGCAGTTGAGCTATTTGAAAAAGGGGCGATGCCATCAGTTTCCGAATTAGCGATAGAAGCTGGGGGTTCTCGAGCAACTGCCTATCGTTATTTTCCGACTCAAAGTGACCTTATTGCGGCGACAGTTAATGTTAGCCTTGGACCTATTTTGACGTGGAAACCTCAAAGCGAAAAAACAGAAGAGCGGATTGATGAATTGCTACGTTACGCATTTCCGCGCATGTTTGCCCATGAAGGGGTATTACGAGCCGCTCTGCAAACATCACTTCAGCAATGGGCTCTCGGTCGCTCATCCCCAACACCAGAACCTGAAGAAAAACGATTAGAGCGTGGTAACCGTAAAGACATTTTGGCGATGGTAACATTGCCGATGAAATCTGAATTTCCTGAAGAAATCATTAATAAGGTCATCAAAGCGTTTTCTGTCATTTATGGTTCGGAAATATTCTTGGTACTGAAAGATATTTGGAAATTGGATAATGACCAAGTCACCGAGATTGCACAGTGGATGGCAAAAGCAATTATTAATCAGGCTATTGCGGATAAACAGCACATTGAAAAGCCTTAGAAATTAATTCTGCCTAAATTTACCTAATATCCTTCTGTTTGTAGGGACATTTGAAGTGTGAAATCGTGAATATCGGGTAGGCGATAATTTAGGCACACTTAGCTTTATAACTTTGAATGATTATGAGGTAACTTATTCTCATAATTAATTATTTCAATGGTTATTGTCCGATGATGAAGCTGATAAAAATGGGTGTAGGAATTATTCTTTGTGCCATGATTGGTGGTGCACTCACTTATATCGGCATTCCTCTTGCATTAATGTTCGGGCCTATCCTTGCCATTATCATTTTTCACCGTTTTGGCCTGTTATTCCCTATCCCGAAACACACCATCACTTTTGTTCAAGTCACGCTAGGAACCTCTGTCGGTTTGATGTTCAATCAGGTTTCATTGTCGGACGCGGATAATTTATTGCTGTTGTTGTTAATGCTGGTGGTGTGCTTGGCCGTGCAGTTTTCGTTTAGTTTTTTCTGGTTTCACCGCAAGGTAGGGTGGACAAAACAGGAAGCGATGTTAGGCTCGGTGCCGGGAGCGATGGCTGCTATTCTTGCGTTAACAGATCACACTCATACACCGCCACAAAAAATTGTTATTTCCCATACTATTCGATTGATTATCCTTATTTTATTGGCAGGTTTGGTAGTAGGAAGCGAGGGCGATCCTCAGCCGCTAATTGAATGGCCAACGTTAACCCTGGAATCCACATTCTGGTTACTGGTGATAGTGACAGTGGGGGTGGTGATGGGATTGCTCTTACAACGACTCAGAGTGCCCGCACCATTTATGCTGACTTCCCTTGGGGCGGCGACCTTAATTCAAGGGTGGATTGATGTTCAGCTTCATTTTCCGTTGATGCTGACTGAGCTGAGCATGGTTTTAATCGGCATGAACATTGGTAACCACTTTATTGTCTTCCCGTTATCAGCCTTGATTAAAAATATTTACTCCTCAGCGCAAGTGGTGATTATTAATATTATTTTGACCTTTTTGATCACTGTATTTGCAGCATGGATCACGGGGTATGATATTGCAGTACTTTTGCTGGCTTGGGCTCCGGGCAGTATGGAAGCCATGACCTTTGCGGCGATCACGATGAATTTAGATGCAGGGTTTGTCATGTCTAACCATATTATTCGGATGGTGATCATTCAAACCATTCCATCGGTCGTGTTATTTTGGCAGGAACGTAAAGGAAAGAAAGAAGGATAAGAAGGAAACATGGTTCGATTTTGTCGATGGTGTTGCCGGCATGTTTCCGCATTCGGATTGCTTGATTATTTTACGTAAGCAAATAGACCTAGAGAATCCCTCGCTAAAGATTGGCATTTGAACTCTTGGGTGAGGGGAATGCCTTTTAAATCGTCATAACTTTCTTTATTCAGCTTGCTCATTTTATCTGAGTTGTAGTTGCCTAAATCCCATTTGTTACTTTTTGCAAAATAGACAATAGCGCGTTCAATTTCTCTGTCAGGAATTTGGGAATAGCCACAGTCGTATTTTAAATAAATAAACACAGCAGTCAGATCAGCGAGGTCTTCAGCTTCATTGGTTGAGAGTGCTTTAGCGGCATTGGTTATCCCCAAAAGCATCATTAAGCATGACATTAATATAAATTTTTGCATTCGATATTCTATCTGGTTTTTATGTCAAGTTACATTAGCATAAGAACATACTCGCATTACATCAAGTTGCCTTATTTCTTTACGGCTACTGTGCACTTTAGATTATTTTGTGTATAGATTCGTTAGTCAATTCTAACTTTCTTAAATCTATGTAATAAATCCATATTAACTGAATGGGTTTATTGACCTTCCTGTAAGGGGAAGCTTTATCATCTCAATCATTAAACCACGTTTTGCTTGGCAAGGGCAATTTTAGACTTGTCACACCGTGCTCACCGATTGTTGATTTTGATAAATAAAAGGAAGGTTATCTATGTTACGTCGTGATTTTCTTAAGCTGAGTGCCATTGCCTATGCGGCTAGCGCACTGCCAGTTTGGAGCCGCATGGCTGTCGCAGCAGGGAATTACCCTACGCTCGCTATTCCACCAATAGTGGAACCGGATGCTCAAGGAAATATTCAAATCGCCATCAAGCAAGGTATTTCTCAGTTTGTGCCGGGTAAGAAGACCATAACGTGGGGATATAACGGCGATTTATTAGGACCTGCCTTGAGTTTAAAAAATGGGCAGTCAGTGAATATTAATATCACCAACCAGCTTCCTGAAGAGACGACAGTGCATTGGCACGGATTAGAAATTTCAGGGGAACAGGATGGGGGACCTCAAGCAATTATTGCCCCTGGCGCCAGTCGTAAAGTCAATTTCACACTTAATCAGCCAGAAGCGACCTGTTGGTTCCACCCTCATACTCATGGAAAAACAGGGCACCAAGTGGCAATGGGATTAGCGGGATTGGTGCTGGTCAAAGATGACGATAGTCAAAAACATGGCTTACCGAGCGAGTGGGGCGTTGATGACATTCCGGTAATTTTACAAGATAAGCGTTTGAAAGATGATGGGCAGATTGATTATCAATTGGATGTGATGAGTGCGGCGGTAGGCTGGTTTGGGGATATGATGCTCACCAACGGGGCTGTTTATCCTAAACACGTTGCACCGAAAGGTTGGATCCGTCTGAGATTATTAAATGGCTGTAATGCTCGTAGTTTAAATGTATCGACCAGCGATGGGCGCAAAATGTACGTGATAGGTAGTGATGGCGGGTTGCTCGCTGAACCTATTGCCTTGACCGAATTACCTATCTTAATGGGCGAGCGTTTTGAAGTACTGATTGATGCTTCAGATGGTCGTGCCTTTGATCTTGTGACACTACCTGTTGGGCAAATGGGAATGACCCTTGCTCCGTTCGACCAACCCCTTCCTGTTTTACGTATCGAAACCACGCTCAGTGACGGAACAGGCAAATTACCGAGCCAGTTAGCAACGCTTGCCGCTATACCGTCTTTGACAGGGCTGAATCGTCGTAAATTCCATTTGATGATGGACATGCGTTTGGATATGCAAGGCATGATGATGCTGCGTGAAAAATATGGTCCGCAAGCTATGGGGAGTATGGGGGGACATGGCGGGATGATGGGCAATATGGATCATGGAAACATGAACCATGGCAATATGAATAACGGCAATATGAATCACGGTAATATGTCCGGCATGCAGAACAGTGGTGGTCACTGTGGTTCCGGTGCGGATGAACTGGATATTCATAATGCCAATACCATCAATGGTCAGGTTTTCTCCATGACTCACCCTGCGTTTAATGCGCCACTGAATCAGCAGGAAATATGGGTGATTTCAGGGCGTGGCGATATGATGTTGCACCCGTTCCATGTACATGGCACGCGTTTTAGAATTCTCAAAGAAAATGGTCGCCCTGTCGAACCACATCGTCAAGGTTGGAAAGATATCGTAAAAGTGGAAGGGCAAGTGAGTGAGGTCTTGGTGGAGTTTAAACATACGGCAACACCTCAGCACCCTTATATGGCGCACTGTCATTTGTTGGAACATGAGGATACAGGCATGATGATGGGCTTTACCGTAAGTTAACGTTGCCAATGTGGCAGTGGCAACGTGGTCACTGCCATTGGTTTTGTCGTCGCGTCTTTGTGTGGCTTATGTTAAAATTACGCGCTTTCCATTCCCACACATGCGTAATAGATGATGAAACATACTCTGGATGTAATGATCTCTGAAGAAGAGATTGCTCAAAGAATCAGTGAATTAGCAGACAGCATTAGTGCTCATTACCAAGATAAACACGGTGAGTTAGTTCTGGTTGGTCTGTTAAAAGGCTCTTTCATTTTTATGGCAGATCTATGCCGTAAAATCACAGTACCTCATGAAGTTGATTTCATGACGGTATCAAGCTACGGCAATGCGATGACATCAAGCCGTGATGTGAAAATTGTGAAAGATTTAGATGAAGATATTCGCGGTAAGCATGTGCTGATCGTGGAAGATATCATTGACTCAGGCAATACCTTAAATAAAGTCCGTGAGATTTTTGGCTTACGTGAGCCAGCATCTGTGGCAATTTGTACGCTACTTGATAAGCCATCTCGCCGTGAAGTAGACGTGCCAGTTGAGTGGATCGGTTATTCAATCGAAGACAAATTTGTCGTAGGTTATGGTATCGACTACGCACAACAGTATCGTCATCTGCCTTATATTGGACACGTGACTTTGCTGGAAGAGTAATTAACTTTATTCTTTGCAATAAAAAGAGCAGCCTAGGCTGCTCTTTTGCTATTTAGCATCAGGAAATTATTTTTTCTGTGTGAGCTTAGAGATAGCCTCACGATAGCCTAACTCTAATTTTTCTCGGCTATCTGAAGTAATGTGTAAGTCATGCAAACGACCATTATTGATACCGTAAACCCAGCCATGGATCATGATATTTTGACCGCGTTTCCACGCAGATTGCATGATAGTCGAGTGACCTAAGTTATACACTTGCTCAACGACGTTTAATTCGCAAAGGCGATCTAAGCGCTCACAAGGTTTTAGTTCACCTAACATAGAGCTATGGCGATACCAGATATCACGGATGTGTAATAACCAGTTATTGATCAGGCCTAATTCGGTGTTATCCACCGCGGCTTCAATACCACCACATCCGTAGTGACCACAGATAATAATGTGTTCGACTTGCAGAACATCAACCGCATACTGAATAACGGATAAACAGTTTAAGTCCGTATGGATAACTAAGTTCGCCACATTACGGTGAACGAAGAGATCCCCAGGGGCTGCGTTGATCAGTTTTTCGGCAGGCACTCGACTGTCTGAACAGCCTATCCATAAAAATCTAGGTCTTTGAGCTTTTGATAATTCTTTAAAGAATTCAGGATCTTTTTCTTTTACAGAGGCTGACCATGCTTCGTTATTAGCAAACAGCTCTTCAATTTTTCTCATCATGACTTATAGCCTAGTTGTTTGTAGCTTAATTGTGTGACTTTGCGATAAAATCTTATACAGTATTTATTGATTAAATAATAATTAGTTATACTAATTTCATATCTATGATGAACCACTCATTTATACATGACAACCCTCAATTAGGGGGGGTGCTGAATAATACCTTGTTAAATTATTATCACTTTTCTGCATAACATCCGACAAGAAAAAGTGGCATCATTGTTCTATATTGCCTCCAAACAGCCCCAAGAATAAAGGTATTTTTAATATATGACTTACGCACTCGAACTATCGCAGCTGACGAAAACCTATGCAGGTGGTGTGAAAGCGTTGCGTGGAATTGATTTACGCGTGGAAGATGGTGATTTCTATGCCTTGCTTGGACCTAATGGTGCAGGAAAATCGACAACGATAGGGATTATTAGCTCATTGGTGAATAAAACCAGTGGTTCAGTCAGCGTGTTTGGCTATGACCTAGATAAGCAAGTTGTTCAAGCTAAACAGCAGCTTGGCTTAGTTCCCCAAGAATTTAATTTTAACCCATTTGAAACGGTATTGCAGATAGTCTTAAACCAAGCTGGCTATTATGGCGTTCCTCGCAATTTAGCGAACCAACGTGCTGAGCAATATCTTACTCAGCTGGATTTATGGGAGAAGCGCAATGAGCGTGCGCGTAATTTATCTGGCGGGATGAAACGCCGCCTGATGATTGCTCGTGCTTTAATGCATCAGCCAAAATTACTCATTCTCGATGAGCCAACCGCCGGTGTTGATATTGAACTGCGTCGTTCTATGTGGACGTTTTTGAAAAAATTGAATGCACAAGGCACCACCATTATTTTGACGACCCACTATTTGGAAGAAGCGGAAATGCTGTGCCGTAATATCGGGATTATTCAGCATGGTGAGCTGGTGGAAAATACCAGTATGAAGCAGCTTTTAAGCCAATTAGAGTCAGAAACATTTATTTTTGACTTAATGCCGAAAAGCCCGCTTCCCGATTTGGTCGGATATGAGTCTCGCTTGGTGGATACCTCAACCCTTGAAGTCGATGTGAAGCGAGAGCAAGGGCTCAATGGGGTATTCAGTCAATTAAGTGACCAAGGAATTCAAATTTTGAGTATGCGTAATAAGGCGAACCGTCTAGAAGAGCTATTTGTTAGCTTAGTGAAAAAAGATAATCAAGTCTCTCAGAAGGAGAGTGTGTAATGTTCACTCTGTATTGGGTTGCCTTAAAAACTATCTGGATTAAAGAAGTGACTCGTTTTGGTCGTATCTGGGTACAAACTTTGTTGCCTCCAGTGATCACGATGTCGCTCTATTTTGTCATTTTCGGGAACTTAATTGGGTCTCGAATCGGTGACATGGGTGGTGTGGATTATATGCAGTTTATCGTCCCCGGTCTTATCATGATGGCGGTAATCACTAACTCATATTCAAACGTCTGTTCATCGTTTTTTGGTTCTAAATTCCAGAAAAATATTGAAGAGTTATTAGTGGCACCAGTTCCAACTCATGTGATTATCGCAGGTTTTGTGGGCGGTGGTGTTGCACGCGGAATTCTAGTTGGCTTCTTAGTCACCATTGTTTCGCTATTCTTCATCCCGTTGCAAGTTCATTCATGGTCAATGGTTGTGGTGACATTATTGCTAACTGCAATAGTGTTTTCTCTGGCGGGGCTTTTGAATGCGATTTTTGCCAAAACCTTTGATGATATCAGCATTGTTCCAACATTCGTTTTAACCCCGTTGACGTATCTGGGTGGGGTATTCTATTCCTTATCATTATTGCCACCATTCTGGCAGGCAGTGTCCAAGCTGAACCCGATTGTGTATATGATCAGCGGCTTTAGATATGGCTTTTTAGGCATTGCCGATGTGTCTATTGTCGTTACCTTAAGCGTATTAATGGTATTTTTAATTATTTTCTATGCACTGACATGGTATTTAATTGAGCAAGGAAGAGGCTTAAGAAGCTAATTTAGCGGAAGGGCAGAATTAAGAAAGGAAGTAAAACGGTGATGAGAATGAAAAATGCCCCTCTAAGGGGCATTTTTTTGATATTAAGCGACTTGAACCGGCACTGCTTTGGCAATACGGCTCATGGTGTTATTTGTGTCAAAGTAAGCGACTTTAGGTTGATGCTGGCGGGCTTCTTCGTCAGGCAGCATGCCATAAGTGCAGATAATCAATTTATCACCAACAGCCGCACGGCGAGCCGCCGCACCATTAACGGAGATAATTTTAGAACCGCGTTCTCCTGCAATTGCATAAGTCGAGAAACGTTCGCCATTGTCCACATTATAAATATCGATCGCTTCATACTCTAAGATACCAACCGCATCTAAAAAATCCTGATCGATAGCGCAAGAGCCTTCGTAATGTAGATCTGCTTGGGTAACGGTGGCACGATGGAGCTTACCTAGTAGCATTTTTCTTTGCATGTATTCTTCCTCATTCAAGCCACAGCGTTGTTGGCTGCGAGCTCTTGCCCTAGTCACATACTTATGTATGCTCCTAGGGTCGCGTTTACTTGCCGCCTAGCTGTGACATGAATGAGTTTGAATAAATCTCAGGTTATTCTTTCTCATTCAAGCCCAGCGTTGTTGGCTGTGCGCTCTTGCCCTAGTTACATACTTATGTATGCTCCTAGGGTCGCGTTTACTTGCCGCCTAGCTGTGACATGAATGAGTTTGAATAAATCTCAGGTTATTTTTCTCATTCAAGCCCAGCGTTGTTGGCTGCATAATCATATTTATTCTTACTCATTGTATGCCACAGCGTTGTTGGTTCGTTCTCTTACTACCTAACGGTGACATCAATGATGTTTAAATTAGTTAAGCGATATCGAGCGGCAAATCGACTTGTAGATTATCGATTAAACGGGTTTTTCCTAACCATGCGGCCATCAAAATTACGGCGCGGCGGCTGGAAACCGTTAGCTCACCGAGGTTATCGGCATCACGAATAAACAGCTCATCAGGTGTAAATCCAGCCTGACGTAAAGATTCTTCCATTTCACCGATTAAGCGAGTTGCTGCGGCGGGAGAATCAGCCAGCTTTTCGCCCGCTTTTTGCATAATGGCAAATAGCTGAGGGGCTATTTTGAGTTCATCTGCGGACAAGTTATTATTCCGCGAGCTGAGCGCTAAACCGTTCTTGGCACGGACGATAGGGACACCGACAACTTGGATATCGAAAGAGAGATCCGTGACTAATTTACGTACCAATTGAAGTTGCTGGAAGTCTTTTTCGCCAAATAACGCAATATCAGGCTGAACCAAGTTAAACAGCTTAGTCAGAACGGTCGCAACACCGCGGAAATGCCCAGGACGGCTAGCACCCTCTAACATGGTAGAGATTTCAGGCACTTCAACATAAGTTTGATTATCCATTCCCTCAGGGTAGAATTCCGTCGCAGAAGGCGCAAAAACTAAATCAATATTTTTGCGTTTGAGCTTTTCGCAATCTTCTTGCAAGGTGCGTGGATAATTCGCTAAATCGGATTGACGGTCAAATTGCATTGGATTGACAAAAATACTGGCAATCACAATATCCGCTTGCTGTTTTGCTTGGTCAATCAGCGTCAGATGCCCATCATGTAAATTTCCCATCGTAGGGACAAACGCAATACGTTTGCCTTCTTGTTTCCAGCGGCGAATTTCACGGCGCAAGATTAGCGATGTTTCAATAATCCGCATACTTCCCATCCTTATCGTTATACGTTATATAGAATTAAGAAAATGAGTGGGCGTCACTCGGGTAAATTTCTTGTTCAACTTCTTGAATATACAAGCGAATAGCATCACTGATATTCCCAGCTTCAGCCAGAAAATTTTTCGCGAACTTGGGTGGTTTGGCTGTGATCCCTAAGGCATCATGCATCACCAAAATTTGTCCATCAGTGCCTTTTCCCGCACCAATACCGATGACAGGTAACAGTAATTCTTCAGTGACTTGGTTCGCGAGGGAGGTAGGAACACACTCAAGAACGAGCAGTTGAATACCTGCATTTTCGAGGGCAATCGCATCTTTAATCAATTGGTTAGCGGTCACTTCATCACGACCTTGGACTTTATAGCCCCCCAATACATTGACAGCTTGTGGGGTTAAGCCTAAGTGACCACAGACAGGCACGGAACGTTCACACAGCATTTTGACCGTATCACATAACCAGCTGCCCCCTTCAATTTTGACCATGTTAGCACCTGCCTGCATTAAAATAGCGGCATTTGTGCACGCTTGCTCTGGCGTGGCATAGCTCATAAATGGCATATCAGCGATGATAAATGTGTTAGGGGCGCCTTTACGAACACAGCGAGTGTGATACGCAATTTGTTCGACAGTGACAGGCAGGGTGCTTGATTCTCCCTGGATAGTCATTCCTAAGGAATCACCAACGAGAATCACTTGGATACCTTGCTCCGCAAATAGTTGTGCAAAGCTGGCATCATAAGCAGTAATGGTGGCGAATTTGTGTTTCTCTTTCTTATATTGACACAAATCAGCGAGAGAAATGGGTTTCATTAAAATAACCTCCGGAAATGATTTCTCTTATGACCATACCTTAAAAGAGGTTAAATACGTCAGGCGTTTATTCCCAAAGCATTAGGCCATTACGAGGGACGTGTATAAGTCTTTCTGACAGTAATTCACCATCAGGAAAAATCAGGGAAGGGGTAATATCACTGAGCGGATAAAGCATAAATTCACGCTCCTTTAGCCCATAATGTGGAATGGTTAACCGTTCTGTATTCATGATGCGGTTACCAAACAACATGATATCGAGATCTAACGTTCTTGGTCCCCAGCGCTCATCTTTACGAACACGCCCTAAATCTAACTCAATTTTTTGAGTGTAATTGAGAAGTTCTTCGGGTTCGAGTTCTGTTTCCAGTAAAACGGCCAGATTGAGAAAATCAGGCTGATTTTGTGGACCGAGCGGCTTGGTTCGATAAATAGATGAAGTGCTCACAACGCGACTGTTTGGGATTGCATTTAATGCAGTAATCGCTTGTTGTGCTTGCTTAAGTGGCTCGCCTAAGTTGCTGCCAATGGCAATATACACCTGCTCCATTTCTTTATCTCTCTACAGTGATCGCAACGACAGTTTAAGTCGTTGCGACTGACACAATTATGATTTGTTAGGCTTTCTATTGCCAGATTGCGATGAACGATGTGGACGTTGGCGACGGCGAGTCGGTGCACTGCCTAATTCCGAAATCATTTCACGTTGTTTCTGTGCGTTAGACTGCTGGAAATCACTCCACCATAATGCGAGTTCTTGTAGCTCATTACGGTGCTCAACATTTGCTCTTAGCTCTAATAAATCAAAGGCTGCACGGAATTTCGGGTGCTCCATTAATTTATTCGCACGGCGACCTTGGCGACGAGGTAGGCGCAATTGCAGCATCCAAATATCACGCATGGTTGTGGTGATACGTTTTGGTATTGCAATAGAGCGGCACTGTTCATCCAGTACATCATTCATGGCCAGTGCAAAAGCATCGTAGTAAGCCAGCCCACCTTCCTGTGCTAATTTCTCAGCATGTTCAGTGACGGGATACCATAACATGGCTGCGAATAAAAATGCAGGGTTGACTCGCTTATCATTTTTTAGTCTGAAATCAGTATTTTTTAACACTTGTTCAATGATTTTTTCCATTGGCGAGTCGCCATTCTCGGTGAAGCGGCTTGCAATCACTGGGAACAGTTGCTCAAACAAATGGTACTGATTCAGCATTTTATATGTGGCGTAGCCATAACCCGCTTGAAGTAATTTTAATGACTCTTCAAACAGGCGAGCAGATGGAATCTCACCTAGCAGTGGGGCTAAGAGGTGAATGGGTTCTGCGGTCTTTGGCTCGATACGCATATTGAGCTTACAGGCAAAACGCACAGCACGGATCATCCGAACGGGATCTTCACGATAGCGAGTTTCTGGGTCACCAATTAGGCGAATGACACCATCTTTTAAGTCTTGCAAGCCATTAACGTAATCACGTACAGAGAAATCATCAATGTTGTAATACAGGCTATTGACGGTGAAGTCGCGACGAATTGCATCTTCTTCGATGGAGCCGAAAATATTATCGCGAAGTAACATGCCATTTTGCGCTTGGGATGACAGATTTTTGTCATCTACTTCTTGATCATGGTGACCACGGAAAGTGGCAACTTCAATAATTTCTGGACCAAACATAATATGTGCAAGGCGGAATCGGCGACCGACCAGTCGGCAATTACGGAACAGCTTGCGAATTTGCTCAGGCGTTGCATTGGTCGTGATATCGAAATCTTTGGGTTTTTGACCCAATAATAAATCACGGACGCCGCCCCCAACTAAATAGGCTTCATAGCCATTTTTATTGAGGCGATATAATACTTTCAGTGCATTATCACTGATGTCATCACGCGAGATTGGGTGATCGGCTCGTGGGATAACCGTAATGGATTCTTGTTTCGTCACGGGTGTTCGCTTCTGTGTTTGAACATCGGAACGCTTAGGATGACGAACCGTTTTCTTTATTTGCCTAGTATTCTGCTCATGCCGAGTGTTCCTCTCAGATTTTTTTTCTGATGCAGAAGGAGTGACTGGCCTTTCACTGGCTGCCTGTGTGTCTCGCGCACCGCGCTTTGGCATCGCGTCCTGTTCTGTGGACGATGCTGGTTCATTGCGAGATAAAATATTACGGCAGAAATTTGCTACTCGGTTAAAAATAGTACACCTCGATGTCATTACATAGATTCATAAAACAAAATAAGCGGCTAATCATAGCTCACTGAAGTTTCTTTGAGAATGGTTAAACGAATAAAAGTCATGGCTAATTATATTTTATATCAATTAACTCAGTGAATATTATACTAATTGTAGATTTTTATCATGTAACGCAAACGATAACAAAAGCAGCAAAAATGAGAATGGAAACATCAGCGAAAAGGGGGAGTTTGAATTTTTTTGAGGGTGCGAATCCTTATAACGGCGCAGGGTTAATGCGCCGTTGAGGACTCCCAATACAACAATTAGCCAGCCATCTGCTTTTCGCGGATTTCTGCTAATGTTTTACAGTCGATGCACAAATCTGCAGTTGGACGCGCTTCCAAACGACGGATGCCAATTTCCACACCACAAGATTCGCAGTAGCCAAAATCTTCATCTTCAACTTTCTTCAGCGTCTTTTCGATCTTCTTGATCAATTTACGTTCGCGGTCGCGGTTACGTAATTCGAGGCTGAATTCCTCTTCCTGAGCGGCTCTATCAACGGGGTCTGGAAAGTTAGCTGCCTCATCTTGCATATGAGTAACAGTCCGGTCCACTTCATCTCTGAGTTGATTGCGCCATGCTTCGAGAATGAGCTTAAAATGCGCCAATTGGGCTTCGTTCATGTACTCTTCGCCAGCCTTCTCATGATAGGGCTCAACCCCGGCAATGGCGAGAATGCTTAAGGACGATGTCTTACGTTTTTGCCCTTCTTGCATAATGCTTCTCCTACACACGCAAATTTTACAAAAACCCCAAGGGGGAAAATTTAAGGTCGCTATAAATATCAGAAGACAGCCGTCTTGGCAATCGTTCATGTGATGAGTTTTGTAATGCTGTGAGGGCAAGCGTGTTTCTTCCCTTCACTAGCACTCATAACTCGATGACCTTGTTTAAATATCGACTAAACTAAAATGACTTAGTCGGGGTGAAGCGAACTGATGTCCCTATTTGCATTTTTTGTTTAGATATATCCACTTGATAACACAGAACTTCGACGCCATTGGCAATAGCCTGTTCTAACAACGCTGCATATTGAGAGTCAATATGTGCAGCGGCGGATACTACGTGGATGCCGCTATGTAAAACAACAAACATAAGTATGGCGCGTTTTCCTTCTTTAGCAATCTGAGTCAGCTCTCGAAGGTGCTTTTGCCCCCTAATTGTTTGGGTGTCAGGAAAATAACCATGACCATCCTCTAGTAAAGTAACTGATTTTACTTCTATAAAACAATCAATTAACCCATCTTGAGCAAGAAAAAAATCAATTCGGCTGTTTTCGTTTCCATACTTCACTTCGGGAGTCACTATACTGTAGTCAGATAATTCTGGAATATGTTTTTTTGCCAACGCTTCTGCCACTAATTGATTTGCCCGCATTGTGTTAATACAAATTAGATGGTTATTTTGAGTTTGCGTTAACTCCCAACTATAAGGGTATTTTCGTTTCGGATTATCTGAGGTGGAATACCACACCGTATCTCCAGGCGTGGCACAACCCGTCATGGCTCCCGTATTCGCGCAGTGTATCGTTATTTCCTCTCCCTCGGGGGTGACGACATCCGCTAAAAAACGCTTGTAGCGTTTAATTAAAGTCGCTGATTTTAATGGGGGGATAAATTCCATGTCTTCTCCGTTTTACTGCGTTGCTCGTGATATAACATGGCCTCATGCTATATAGGCTTATGTGATAGACAGTATTAATGCGTCATATTGGTTAATGCTACAATGCTTAACATAAAAGTTAAACGTCATGGAGTCGCCCCTTAGTGTTCCCTATCTTAGAAGTAAGTAATGACTTACTCGCTGCTTTAGCGAAATCTCCGCAAGTTCTCTTACATGCGCCAACTGGCGCAGGTAAATCCACTGTACTGCCGTTAGAAATTCTCAAAAGTGGGCAGTTCAATGGGCGGATCATTATGCTAGAACCGCGGCGGATTGCTGCACGTTCGGTGGCTGCTCGTTTAGCACAACAGTTAGGGGAATCGATAGGCGAAACCATTGGCTTGCGAATGCGCTCTGAAAGTAAGGTTAGTGCTAAAACACGGCTAGAAGTGGTCACTGAAGGTGTTCTCACGCGTCAATTACAAAATGACCCGATGCTTGAGGGTGTCGAGTTAGTCATCTTGGATGAGTTTCATGAGCGTAACTTACAAGCGGATTTAGGGTTAGCACTGTTATTGGACTCTCAACAAGCATTGCGGGATGATTTAAAAATTCTATTAATGTCTGCAACTCTTGATAATCAGGGGCTTAGCCTGTTATTCCCTGATGCACCTGTGATAAGTTCTCTGGGAAAAGCATTTCCTGTTCAGCGAGAGTATAGACCCATCAATCCGAATAAACCTTTCCATCAGGAAGTCGCTAGCGCGGTTTGGCAATTAATGCAGCAACAAAGTGGTTCCTTATTGCTGTTTTTACCCGGAGTTGGTGAAATTGAACGCACCAAAAGTGAGCTAGAAAAGAGGGTGAGTGAGGATGTACTCTTGTGCCCAATGTATGGCGCTTTATCTATCCAAGCTCAGCAACAAGCCATTTTCCCTGCACCAGAAGGTAAACGTAAAGTGGTGCTTGCCACCAATATTGCAGAAACGAGCTTAACTATCGAAGGGATCCGGCTAGTGGTGGACAGTGGCTTCGAGCGAGTGGGACAGTTTAACCCCAGAAGTGGTTTAACCAAATTAGTCAAAAAACGGATTAGCCAAGCTTCCATGACTCAACGGGCAGGACGAGCAGGGCGTTTAGAGGCAGGGGTATGTTGGCATCTATTTAGCGCAGAGCAAGCTGAACGTGCTGCGCCATTTAGCGAAGCAGAAATCAACAATAGTGATTTAAGTGGGTTATGGTTAGCGCTTCTTCAATGGGGATGTCATGACGTTTCTCAACTTCAATGGTTGGATGTTCCCCCTGATGCGGCATTGTCTGCCGCTAAAACCTTGCTCTTTAAGCTGGGCATGACAGATAGCCAAGGAAAACTCACCTCGATGGGGAATAAAATGGCAGGTATGGGAACGTCAGTCCGTACGGCTGCTATGTTGTACCATGCACAGCAAACTCACAATAAACAGGTTGTGCAGCTTGCGGCATTATTAGTGGCAATTATTGAGGAACCACCTCGTAACGGCGTAACGGATCTTCATACTTATTTAGAGAGACCCACCGAGAATTGGTGTAAGCGGGCATCAGTTTTAAGTGGTGAGAAAGTCACGCAGGCATTGTACAAAACGAACTCATTGATTAGTGAGTGGTTACCAACACTACTAGCGGCAGGGTTTCCGGACTATATTGCTAAATCCCGCGATAACCAAACTCGCTATCAACTCGCAAGTGGCTTAGGGGCAATTTTAGACGACAGTGACCCATTGATAGGGAGCGCTTGGTTAATGGTTGCGGGACTTTGGCAATCAGAAAATTCGGCGGATGCGCGGATCTCCCTAGCCTATCCCATTGAGATTGAAAAACTTCAACAGGATTGCCCATATCTTTTCGATTCCCAAGAAACGGTTGAGTGGGATGAGCAACGTGGCAGCTTGCTGGCGTGGCGCCGCTTACAGTGTGGGCAGTTAGTCGTAAAATCTCAACGGCTGACGAATCCTGAACCTCAAGAAATTAAAAATGCGTTAGTGTATTGGTTGCAGCAAAACGGTTTACAGACGCTAAATTGGCAAGATAATGCGCTGCAATTACGCATTCGCTGTGCGTTAGCTGCTCGCTATTTTCCTGATAATTCGCTCCCTGCAATGGATGATGCCGCGCTACGAGAAACGTTGGATACGTGGTTAGCCCCGTATCTTGATGGCGTGACAAGCAAGAAAAAATTGCAGGATATTGATTTAATGAATTTATTATTAAATCGATTAGACTGGCAGCAACGTCAATGGCTTGATGCGCTTTTTCCTATGACTTACACCGCGCCATCGGGTAGCGAGGTAAGTATTCACTATTCTCTGGATAAACCTCCGATAGCTGAAATTCGTCTACAAGAGGTCTTTGGTGAAAAAACGAATCCGACCGTGGCAATGGGAAACCTGACGCTGACACTATCTCTACTTTCACCAGCTCGGCGCCCGATACAAATTACTCAAGATCTTGGCGCATTTTGGCAAGGTAGCTATAAAGAGGTGCAAAAAGAGATGAAAGGTCGCTACCCCAAACACCCTTGGCCAGATGATCCTGCAAATGCGCAGCCAACTCGACAAACAAAAAAAGCGATGATGAGTGCGAAATAACCTAATTTTGTGCTCTAATAACGGGCTGTAAATTAGGCGGTCGGTCTCGATAGGTAGCGTAAGAAAGTGTAATTAGGAGCTTTCTTCCGTGAAATTCCTTGAATTATGAGCCAAAATTAGTCTTAGATTACATCTACGCATTTTTAGTTAGATTTTAATGCCTATTTAGGTATAGGAGATATGGAGCGACCATGTCCGGTAAAGATTTTGAACCCATTGGTAGACGAAAAAGACGCGCTGCTGAAAAAAATGCATCCTCTTCACGCCGCCGTAGACGCCGCGATGATTATGATGACGATTTATATGATGATGAAGATATTGATGACGAATATCTTGATGATGAAGACGATGAAGAAGAGCAAATGACTAAAAAAGGCTCAAAAAAGAATAAACCTCGTAAGAGTAAATGGCGCTGGTTCTGGCTGCTGTTTAAATTAATGTTGGTATTCGCTGTGATACTGGCAGCTTATGGTTTTTATCTAAACCAACAAATAAAAGAGCGCCTTGATGGTAAGGTGTGGGATCTGCCCGCGGCGGTATATGGTCGCATGGTGAATCTTGAACCTGGCATGGATTACAGCCAAGCTGAAATGTCCAACTTGCTCGAAGGAATGCAGTACCGCAAAGTCAGCAAAATCACGACATCTGGTGAGTTTGTGGTGAAAGGCAATACGATTGAAATTCTGCGTCGACCATTTAATTTCCCAGACCAAAAAGAGGGGCAAGTTCTCGCACGTTTGGTGTTTGAAAATGGCATGTTAAGCAAGATTGAAAACATCGAAAATGGACGCTCATTTGGCTTTTTCCGTTTAGATCCGAAGCTTATCACCATGATGCAATCTGCCAACAATGAACAGCGCTTAGTGCTGCCAATGGCGGATTTTCCTGAATCTCTAATTAAAATTCTCCTTGAAACAGAAGATAGAAACTTTTATGAGCATGATGGTGTCAGCTTATATTCTATCGGTCGTGCGGTGGTGGCGAACGTCACGGCTGGGCGTTCAGTGCAGGGGGGAAGTACCTTAACTCAACAGTTGGTGAAAAACTTATTTTTAACCAACGAAAGAACCCTAAAACGTAAAGCTAATGAAGCTTTTATGGCACTGATTCTCGACTACAACTACAGCAAAGAGCGCATTCTTGAGCTGTATTTGAACGAAGTCTATTTAGGGCAAAATGGTAATGATGAAATTCGCGGCTTCCCATTAGCAAGCCTGTATTATTTTGGTCGTCCAATCAATGAGTTAAGTTTTGACCAACAAGCGTTATTGGTAGGTATGGTGCAAGGTGCATCCACCTACAATCCATGGACTAAGCCTCAAAATGCGATTAAACGTCGTAATATTGTGCTGAAAATCCTTGAAACGCGCGGTGTGATTGATAGCGAAATGTACCAAATTCTCAGTGCAAGACCGCTCGGTGTGAAAAACAAAGAGGGGTTAGTCGCATCTCAACCTGCATTTATGCAGATGGTGAGACAAGAGCTAAATGAGAAATTGGGCGATAAAGTTAAAGATCTCTCTGGTGCGAAAATCTTTACAACACTTGATCCTGTCGCACAAACAGCCGCTGAAAACGCGGTTGAATCAGGTGTGGCTGATTTGCGTAAATCTCGTAAATTAGATGATATCGAAGGCGCAATGGTTGTTGTTGACCGCATCAATGGCGAAGTTCGTGCAATGGTTGGCGGGTCAGACCCGCAGTTTTCAGGCTTTAACCGTGCACTGAATGCTCGTCGTAGCATTGGTTCACTGGCGAAACCCCCTGTTTACTTAGCTGCATTAAGTGAGCCAGACCGCTTCCGTCTAAATACATGGCTATCCGATGAACCACTGACATTAAAAGTGGGTAATCAAAGCTGGAGTCCACGAAACTATAGCCGTAATTTTAACGGACGTATGATGCTAGTGGATGCGCTTGCGAAATCACAAAATATTCCAACCGTAAACTTAGGAATGGAAATTGGTCTTGACCAAGTGATGAACACCTTTATCCGTTTAGGCGCACCAGAAAGTGCGATGGAAAAAGTCCCTGCGATGTTATTGGGGGCTGTGAACTTAACGCCAGCAGAAGTCGCACAAGTGTATCAAACCATCGGTGGTGAAGGTAACCGTGCGAAATTATCTGCGTTACGCTCTGTGATTGATGGTGACGGAAAAGAGCTGTACCAAAGTTACCCATCTGCAGAACGTGCAGTACCGTCTCAAGCCGCATATTTAACACTATTTGGTATGCAGCAAGTGGTACAGCAAGGGACTGGGCGCGTATTACTTAATAAATATGGAAAATACAATCTGGCGGGTAAAACGGGCACGACGAATGACTTGCGTGATAGCTGGTATGCTGGAATCGACGGTAAAGAAGTTGCTATTGTCTGGGTCGGGCGCGATAACAACGGACCAACCCAATTAACAGGTTCAACAGGGGCATTAAGGGTTTATCAACGTTATTTAGATAATCAAACGCCACTGACATTAATCAACCGTGCACCAGAAGGCATTACTGACATGCGCGTCATGATGGATGGACAATTTAGCTGTTCTGACTTTGGTGGCGGTAGGATGTTGCCAGTATGGACGGATGACCCTCAAAGCCTATGCCAAGGTTCCACATCGCAAGACCCTGCATGGAATTTAAATGGGAATAATGAGGCACCGCAAGAAGAGGCTGCACCAGATTGGGTGAAAGATATGTTCGGTGATTCCCCATCCAATTCTCCATCATCCCGCACGCCGTAGCGTTGTTGGCTCCATTCGGATACTCGGGTCACATACGTTTGTATGCTCCCCGAGTTATCCTCGTTTGCCGCTTTGCTACAGCGCACGGGATTTAGGCGAATGTTGAGATAAGCCATAAGTTTGAAAAGAAAACAGATCAAAAAAATAGGCACCGTCTTATGCAGATGGCGCCTATTTTTTTGGATTTTAGTGTGAGAAATTACTCGGCTTTAATTTTTGCCAGTGCAATTTCAGCAGCATTGATGGTGCGCTGGATATCTTCATCACTATGGGCGATAGACATAAATCCAGCTTCGAATGCTGCAGGTGCTAGGTATATGCCTTGTTCTAGCATATAGTGGAAGAACTTCTTAAAGCGTTCCACATCACATTTCATGACGTCTTGGTAGCAAGTAACGGATTCTGCGTCAGTGAAAAATAGTCCAAACATTCCACCCACATGGTTAATCACCATTGGTACACCTTGATCTTTAGAGACACGCTCTAAACCACGAGCGAGTTTATCTGTCAGTTCAGTTAAACGATCATGGACGCCCAATTGGGATACTTCGTTTAAACACGCTAAACCCGCAGCCATTGCGACAGGGTTACCAGAAAGTGTTCCCGCTTGGTAAATAGGACCGATTGGCGCCAATTTTTCCATGATGTCAGAACGACCACCGAAAGCGCCTACTGGCATACCGCCACCGATGATTTTACCTAAACATGTTAAATCAGGCTGGACATTGTAATAACTCTGAGCACCACCAAGGGCAACGCGGAAGCCTGTCATGACTTCATCAATAATCAGCAGAGCATTAAATTCGTCACACAGTGCGCGAAGACCCGGTAAAAATTCAGCTGTTGGCGGAACGCAGTTCATGTTACCCGCAACAGGTTCTACAATGATACAAGCAATATCATCAGGATAATTTTCAAATGCTTGGCGAACAGAATCTAAGTCATTGTAAGTACAGCTTAATGTGTGCTTAACAAAATCTTCAGGTACACCCGGAGAGTTAGGTTCGCCCATGGTTAAAGCGCCAGACCCTGCTTTCACTAATAGGCAGTCGGCATGACCATGGTAGCAACCTTCGAACTTAATAATTTTGTCGCGACCCGTATAACCACGAGCAAGGCGGATGGCACTCATGGTTGCTTCAGTACCAGAGTTCACCATACGGATCATCTCGATAGAAGGAACCAGATCACACACTAGTTTTGCCATTTCTACTTCAGCCGCTGTTGGTGCACCAAAGCTTAAACCTTTGTTAACCGCTTGAATGACCGCATCGCGAATGGCTGGATGGTTGTGACCCAATACCATTGGACCCCAAGAGCCGACATAATCAATATAAGCTTTGCCATCGGCATCATAAATGTAAGCGCCATCAGCGCGTTCGATAAATAACGGAGTACCGCCGACACCATTAAATGCGCGAACAGGGGAGTTAACACCGCCAGGGATTAGCTGTTGAGCTGCTTTATATAATTCTTCGGAATGGTGCATTGCAGGGCTCCTGAAAAGAGACGAAATAAAAAGTTGCCGCTATTCTAAAGCACAAGACTGATTAAACCAATGCTATCAATCACAATGATGAACCAATCACAGTGATTAATAGTAACTCTGTGCTCTATTGTATAACAACACTTGAACCAATCAGTCAGGTGACGGATAATTGAAATATTGATCTAAGTAGGCTTAGCCTTACATATGAATTTACCGATTATCGGTCTGGAGTAATAAATGAGTGATGATGCAGCTCTGCCACTGCAATTTACGGATGCAGCAGCAATTAAAGTAAAAGACTTAGTCGCCGATGAAAATAACCCAAACCTGCGTCTGCGCGTCTACATTACAGGCGGTGGTTGCAGCGGTTTCCAATATGGCTTCACCTTTGATGACCAAATCAATGAAGGGGATATGACCATTGAGAAACAAGGTGTCGCGTTGGTTGTCGATCCAATGAGTCTGCAATATTTAGTCGGTGGTAGTGTGGACTACACTGAAGGGTTAGAAGGTTCACGCTTTATTGTGACCAACCCAAATGCCAAATCAACATGTGGGTGTGGGTCGTCCTTCAGCGTCTGATTTTTCGTCATATTTCGGGTTGTAGGGGTGTTGGCTGCGCTCAGCTCCCCTAGTCACATAC